>CAYGJM010000008.1:21801-25103 GCA_964350295.1 uncultured bacterium
TTTAGCTTCGAGCTCCGCTCTCTTTCGAACGGCTATTTTTGCCGTTACCATATCGTCATAATTACCCGGATAAATAATGACCGTTTCATAATCGATATCCGCAATATGCGTCGTAACGGTGTTCAAAAAATGGCGATCGTGACTGACAACGATCAAAACTCCGGTATAATTCAATAAAAAACGCTCCAGCCAGCGTATGGATTCCATATCCAAATGGTTCGTCGGCTCATCGAGGATCAATGCCGCAGGATGACCGAAGAGAGCCCGGCAGAGGAGTACCCGAAACTGATGATCCAAAGGAATTTCCTTCATCGGTAAGGAATGGAATTTTGAATCGATACCCATACCGACCAACAGCATTTCCGCATGGCTGTCGGCAGAATAGCCGTCCTCGCGAGCGATCACCTCTTCCAGCTCCCCGAGTCGAATACCTATGGCATCGGTCACTTCGACTTCTTCATACAAACGATCTCTTTCCTCGAAAGCTTTTGCCAGATGTTCGTTACCTCCGATGACCGTATCCAAAACCTTTTTATCAAGAAACTCCTCGATATCCTGCCGCAAAAAGCCGACCTTCTTCGGAAGCTTAACATTTCCCGAAGTCGGTTTAGCTTTCCCCATAATGATTTTTAAAAGGGTGGATTTCCCGGCTCCGTTCGGTCCCGTCAAACCGTATCGTGCTCCTTCGTTAAAAGAAACATTTACATTTTCAAATAACGTTCGCCCTCCGAAAGACATGGAAACGGTATCCAAAACGATCATGAAAAATTCCCCTTTAGTGTTTTTAAGGAAATAGCATATCATGAAATAAGAAGATGTGAAAGGAAATTATCCCTTGTTTATTCGGGCTGCCTATCAATTTTTGGAGTATTTACGTTTGATTCGTAATGCCTCCTCTCACACCCTGCGAAATTATGCCGTCGACCTCAATGCTTTTAAAATATTTTTGGAAAGCGGGCACGAAAGCGAAAAAATTCGCTATGACCTCCCCTACCTGCGAAGAAACTCGACCGAAGATCCGACCATCCCCCTGGAAACCATCGACAGAAAAACGATACGTCAATTTTTGGCTCACCATGCCGTTATCGGAAAACGCTCCCAAATACGCCGGATTTCCACCTTACGTTCCTTTTTTAAATTCTTGATGAAACAAAACCTGATTTCTTCCGATCCCATGGAAGAAATCGACTCCCCCAAGTTAGATAAAACGCTGCCGATTTCCTTGACTTACGAACAGGTCCGGAATCTGCTCGAGCAGCCGGATACGACCTCTTATTTGGGATTAAGAGATCGTATGATGATGGAATTGCTTTACAGTTCCGGCCTCCGAGTCAGCGAGTTGGTCGCCTTGGATAAGGAAGATTTCGATCCTTCTCGCTTATTGATCAAACTGAAGGGGAAAAGAAAAAAGGAACGGATCGTCCCGATTACGCAAAATGCCTCCGAGTGGATGAGCACCTATTTGTCTCATCCCCTTCGCCGGCAAAATTCGAAAGAACACCTCAAGGAAAAGGATCCCCGTGCCTTTCTTCTAAATAAATGGGGAGAGCGGATTACGACCCGATCAGTCGATCGAAAATTCACGAAGTATTTGATTCAAAGCGGCCTTCCGGGAGATGTCACTCCCCATACCATTCGTCATACCATTGCCACTCATTGGCTGGAAAACGGCATGGATCTGAAAACGATTCAAGTCCTTTTAGGCCATAGTTCTCTATCGACGACTTCCATCTATACGCACGTCTCCACGAAGCTAAAACGCGATGTTTACCAAAAAACGCATCCGAGAGCATGAAAAAAATGGGCGTATCGTATATTTTTTGGACCTGCGCCTCAAAGGAAGAGGCAAAAACCGTTATTCGCTCCCTTCTGGAACACCGTCTGATTGCCTGCGCTTCTCTTTTTCCCGAAGTTGAGTCTCTTTATCTATGGGAAGGAAAAATCGAAGAAAATCGAGAAGTTAAAGTTCTTTTGAAAACATTTTCGGAATATTTTCATGCCGTTCGCGCAATCATTCGCCGTCACGGCAGTTACCGAACTCCGGAAATTACGGAAATCTCCGCTTCCCGAATCGATGAAGACTATTTTGATTGGATGAAAGAATCTTTACAACCGTTCAAGCCGAAGTCTTTTTAAAAAACACGGTTTTGAAATCTTCGGCTACGACCGTATGGGGAAAAATCGCTCGTGCTTCTTTTAAAAATTCCGAAAGGTTTTGATATCTTGCCGAAAAGTGGGTTAAAACCAATAATTTTGCACCCGCTTGCCGAGCCATTTCAGCCGCCTGTCCGGCCGTCAAGTGATAATGTTCCCGAGCCAAATTCCGTTCCGACTCCAAATAAGTGGACTCGCATAACAATATGCCGGCTCCTTCGGCAAGCGCCAATGCAGCCGAACACGGCAAAGTGTCGATGACATAGGCAAAAGAATCTCCGGGACGGATTCGACTAACTTCTTTGAGAAAAACTTTTTTTCCTTCTTTTTCCAAAAATCCGTCCGCAGCCATTTTGCGTACGTCGGGCCCTGATATTTTCGCGGAACGAAGCCGTTCCTTATCAAACTTCAACTCGTCAGCCTCGGTAATGCGCCAACCGATATTTTCAATTCCGTGACGTAAAAATCGGGCTTCGATGGTAAAAAGCTCTCCCTTTTCGACAATCCCTTCTTCAAAAACGGGATGTTCTTCGATCGTAATCATTTCGTGGTAAACGGTACCGTAACGCAAACGATCGAAATATTTCTTATACTTTCCGGGATAATAACAATGAACGACGTGGGGTACCTTATCCAAATTTAATCTCATTAAGATCGAAGCCAAGCCTAAACAGTGATCACCGTGAAAATGACTGATAAATATCCGGGTAACACAAGTCGGAGCCACATTGGCATAAATAAACTGTCGCTGGGTTCCTTCTCCCGGATCAAAAAGAAACCCCTCACCATGCCAACGCAAAAGATAGCCGCCGTGATTTCGAAATCGCGTCGGCACCTGCGAGGAACATCCCAGTATGACCAAATCCCTCACGCTCATTTTCCTAACTTTCCTCCTCGAGCGGCGAATAACGACGCGTAACCCGAAAGAAGACCGATAAGCCCTCCCGTGATATGAGCCGTATTGGCAATATGGGGGGCAATACCTTGATAGCCGAAAAACTCAATGAAAAAAGAAACGATCTGCAGAATAAAAAGAGCTATCACGTAGAAAGCTAAAAAATGAAGTGTTGCATTTTGAACGGAGTATCCTTCCCAAGGAGCCGTTCTCCGACGGGTCCAAATAAAACCGGCCATCCCCATAATCACCC
>CAYGJM010000008.1:25113-29543 GCA_964350295.1 uncultured bacterium
ATCCCTAAAAAGTTAGGGCCGCTCATCAGATACTGAGATAGATTTGAAACAATACCGACAAGAACGATAAAGAAAAGAAACTTAAAAAAACCGATCCTTTTTTCGATTTGATTGCCGAGAAACACGAACCATAAGAGATTAAAGAGAATATGGAAAAGATTAGCATGTAAAAAAATAGGAGTGATGACTCTCCACGCTTCTCCTTCTCGTATCTGGGTAAAGTCGGGGAAAGGCGTATAAGCCTTATTTAAGGAAACGGTTCGCGACTCCGGGAGCAAATAAGTGTCATAAATACCGTGCCAATAAGGAGCCGTTCGTATGAAGTTCATCATATTCGAAGCTCGAGAGGATCGTAAAAAGAGCTCGGGATCCTTTTCTTGTTGCAAAAGCCGTAAAAACTCTCTCGTGGTGCGAAAAGCCGGAGGATCCTCGAAAAGAAGAGCGGCATAAGGCTTACTGTATGTAAGAGAAGGAGCAGGCGCTCCCTTCGGAAGCTTTGCGGCGGAAGGGGTACTCCCTATCGCCCAAATAAAAAGAAGAATACAAATCCCGGAAATCAGAAGGGTCAACCTTCCGAAAGGATCGGGCCGTATTGCTACCTGCGGCGTCTCTTCCGTTTTTGAATGAGGTTGAGGCTCGTTCGACCGGGGAGGGGGAGAAAAACGATCGGGATCGGCCGAAAACAGACGAAAAGCTTCCGAAGCCTTTTCCCGATCCTCCTCTTCCACCACCCATACGAGAAATTCGGAAGCTCGGTTTTCGGTTTCATGGCGGATCCCTCGTTCGGAGAGATAGCGGGAAAAATTTTCCGCTAAAACGGGATCTCGTAAGGTAGTGATTAAACGCATGTCTTCTTTATTTTCTCTATGATATTCGTCGTCGAAAGACCGGGTATTAACGTGACGATATGTATTTTTCCGCCATATTTTTTAACGGTAGCAGCCTCTAAACAGTCGGTCCCGTATTCGGCTCCGTTGACGTGAACGTCCGGCCGTATTTTTTCCAGTAAAGCAACGGGGTCCGTCTCTTCAAACCAAGTGACGAAGTCCACGAAATATAAGGCACTCATCATACACATTCTGTATTTCAAGGGAACAATCGGTCGACGAACGTCTTTGTAACGTTTTACGGAAAGATCACTGTTCAAGGCAACAATCAGTACGTCGGCTTGTTTTTTGGCCTCGTAAAGAATGTGCAGATGCCCGGCATGCAACAAATCATACGATCCGTTTACCGTGGCAAGCGTACCTTTTTTTTTCAGGGCATCCGCTTTTTCTTCAATCGTTTCCGGAGAGAGAATTTTTTTTTCCGCGTATTCGGGCCAATCGGTAAGGTTCATCCTTTTTGTCCCTGCTTTTTTCCGAAAGCAATGGCATATACTCGATCATAATGATCCACGAAGTGCACTTTTAATCCCTTTTTCAGATAATCGGGTAACTCGTCGTAATCTCGAACGTTTTCATTCGGGAAAATAAGTTCTTTGAGTCCGGATCTTCGAGCCGCAATCAATTTTTCTCGTACGCCTCCGATGGGAAGCACCTTTCCCGTCAAAGTCAATTCCCCGGTCATTCCCAAATTTTCGGCCACGGGTATCTTCAACAACAAAGACAGCAAGGCCGTGACCATGGTTATGCCTGCCGACGGACCGTCTTTGGGAGTGGCTCCTTCGGGGATATGGACGTGCACTTCCTTCTTTTCAAAGAAAGGAACTCCTTTGGCATATTTCTGCAAGGATCCGTGCATATAAGACCAAGCAATTTGAAAGGACTCCTTCATTACGTCCCCGGCCTGACCCGTTAATTTCATAACCGTTTTTTCCGCAGGCATTTCAATAGCCTCGATGTAGAGAGTCGCCCCGCCGAGAGAAGTCCACGCCAAGCCCATACAGACTCCGACGGGAGTATGATCATAATAGCGATCGCTTAAAAATATCGGTTTCCCGATATAATCCGTCAAATTCTTGGGACTGATCAAATATTTTTTCACCGAACTCTTTGCGGGCTTTTCCGCTTGCGATACGATTTTAAAGGCCACTTTTCGCAAAATCTTTTTAATCAGATTTTCGAGCGTTCGGACTCCCGCTTCCCGCGCATAGCCATTGATCAACGTCCCTAAAGCCTGTTTCGAAAAACCGATCTCGGATGCCTTCAGACCCATTTTTTTTCGATTTTTCGGAATCAGATACTTATTGGCAATTTCCACCTTTTCTTCCAGAATATAACCGGACAGGCGGAGAATATCCATACGATCCCTTAAGGGCTCCGGAATGGTATCCAAGACGTTCGCCGTTACGATAAAAAGAACATTCGATAAATCGCAACGAACATCCAAATAATGATCCAAAAATTCATTATTCTGCTCGTAATCCAATACCTCCAACAATGCCGAAGCGGGATCGCCTTGATAACTGCTTCCCATCTTGTCGATTTCATCGATCATGATAATCGGATTCATAACCTGCGTCTGCTTCAAAGCCTGTATGAGTTTTCCCGGCATGGCGCCTACATACGTTCTGCGATGCCCCTTAATTTCAGCTTCATCCCTCATTCCTCCGACCGAAAAGCGATAAAACTTTCGATTCAAAGCGCTTGCTATGCTCTTCCCCACGCTCGTTTTTCCGACTCCCGGAGGACCGACCAGACAAATGACGCTTCCCCGAACCCCTCCGGATAATTTCCCGACGCTGATAAATTCCAGGATTCTTTCTTTGATATCCTTTAAACCGTAGTGATCCTTTTCCAGGGTTCGTTTCGCATGATCCAATCGATGATTTTCCTTGGAAAGAACTCCCCAGGGAATCACCGTCAACCAATCCAAATAATTTCGGCAAACGGTATACTCCGAAGACTGCGGTTCCAAAAATTGGATCTTTTCCATTTCTTCGTCGATGGTCTCCATGACATCTTCGGGTATATCTCTGTCTTTGATTCTTTCCTCGAATTTCTCGATATCGTGCGTCTTATCGTCTTTCTCGAGACCGAGCTCCTTTTTGATCGTTTTCAACTGTTCCCGTAAGAAAAACTCGCGTTGCGTTTTGGAAATGGCCGTTTCTAACTTTTGATTGATACTGCTCTGTAATAAGGTCAAATCCAATTCTTTTTTCAAAAGCACCAAGGCCTTATTAATCCGCGAATGCAAATCGAACGTTTCAAGAACCTCCTGCAATTCTTCTCTCGAGGCCGTCGTCAAAGCGACGGCGAAGTCGGCTAAACGTCCGGGCTCGGCAAAATCCGAGTGTCCGAGAAAAATCTGTAGTTCCTCTTTATAAAGAGGATTCAGTTTCAATAACTCTTTAATCGTCGTAATAATGCTGATCGAATAGGCTTTGATTTCGTCCGTGAATTCTTTTGCATCATCTTCTTGATAAGCAACCTTTGCCTTAAGATGCTTTCCGGGTTCCGGCTTCACGACCGTCAATCGCTTTTCCATATTCAAAACGATTTGAACTCCCCCTTGCTCCATGGGGAGTATACGCAAAATTTTTCCTAAAACGCCGACTTGGTAGAGATCTTTGAAAGTAACCTTATTGAGATCCTGCTCTTCATTTTTCGTGAGCAATAAGCCTATATACTTGTGCTTGGTGCGCATCACCTGCTTCAACACTTCGAAAAAAGGGCCGGGTTCAACTAAAATGGGAGCGGCCATGGCCGGAAAAAAGGGTCGACGGACGAGCGGAATAAAATTAATTTTATCCGGGAAATCGGAGCTTCTGCCTTTATCCTCTTCTCCGTCCTTAATCGTTTGAAGGATCACCTCTTCCAGGGAAGAAGTCTCTTGAGATTTTTCATCATTCATATTTTTTACCGAAAAGAACCGATTCCGACGATCAATTCGGGACCTTATACCAAAAAAAGGGATAATCATGCAAGAAAGCCGTTCGTTAAAAAGGCCTATTTTCGGTTGTTCGTTAAAAAGCCCCCGATTATAATCAGTCGGATTAAAACGTATTTTTTCATGTACACGCTTCTTTTGGAAACCGGTTCGCGTAAAGGTCTGATGGCCGTTGCCTTCCGAGAAAAAATTATCTTTAAAGAGGAACTCCCCTTCGGCATCCGGGAGTCAGCCGAACCCGATTCCGTCTTGGAAGCGGCCATGAAACAAAATAACCTTTCCTTTGATTCGCTGGAGAGAATCGTTCTCGGCATCGGTCCCGGTTCCTTCACGGGAATTCGCATCGGTGCAAGCCTGGCAAAAGCCCTTTCCTTTTCCCTTGATATCCCCGTCATCGGAGTCGACACCCCGAAATGCTTCGCTCCCCCCGTCGAAGGCCCCTTCGCCGTATTGACGGATGCCAAAGCCAAAGGATTTTATCTACAACGGGGAATCAAACGAAACAATGATATTACCTACGCCCCCGGGCACGAACTTCTCTCTTCCGAAAGACTGATCGAAGAATTGCGCAACATTCCTCTTATTCTCTGTTCTCAGAA
>CAYGJM010000009.1:0-9942 GCA_964350295.1 uncultured bacterium
TTCTTCTTTCAAGGAGGCCAGAAATGACGTGTAGTCTTTGTTCGTTTCCATGCGTGAAACGGCATTTCTTTTCAGGAGGTCTAAATAACGGGTATATTTATCGGTTTTTTGTTGTAGATCGAAAAGATATTCCCGTTGAACTCTTGCTCGATGTTTTTTCGGAATGTCTTCCAAGCGATCTTCAAAATTAGCTTCGATATGATCATTAGAAAGGGGGTATTTGGAAAAAGTTTCTCCGTACTTAACTTCGGTTAGATGACCGGGTACTTCAATATCCGAAGCTACCCCCACGATTTGAGGGCTTTTCCCCGATACGGTATAATAAATGCCTTGCGTTACCTTATATTCTCCCTTCGGATTGATTTTCATTTCCTTGACGGGATTAATCGTTGAAATTTGAAAGGTCCCTTTGCCGAAACTCTGTTTATCGCCGACGACGATGGCTCTTCCGTAATCCTGCAGGCATTGGGCTACGATTTCCGCGGCGGAGGCACTGGCCTTATTGATGAGAACGATCAAGGGACCGCTCCACAAAGGATTCGATTCGATATTTCGAAGGTGTTGGACCGAACCGTCATAATTTTTCATCGAAACGACGATGCCCTTTCCCATAAAAAGTCCGCTGACGGCTACCGATTGAGCCATAAGACCGCCCGTATTATTTCGAAGGTCTAAAATGATTCCTTTTAAGTTATAGTTCTTACGAAGCTCTTCTATTTTCTTTTTCAGGTCTTCGGCACACGATGTTTGAGGATCCTGATAAAAGGAATAGAGGGCCAAGGAAGCAATAATGCCGTCTCCGTAGGGTTCGATACGTGTTTCAAGACGCGACTCTTCAATAACGATTTCTCCGCGCGTAATTTCTATATCCAGCTTTTGGGGATCTTCCGGAGAGTCATTTTTTTCGCGTAAAACGGTGAGAAGAACCTTCGTATTTTCCTTACCTCGGATTAATTCTACGGCTTGATTAATATCCATGCCGATAACGGGTTCCCGATCAACGGCAATGATTTTATCTCCTGCTTTGAGATCGCCTTGGATATCCGCGGGTCCTCCGTCGATAATACTGACTACGTGAAAGCCCGTTAAATCATCTCGAAACTGAATGCCGACGCCGAAAAGACGTTGTTGTACCATCATCATAAAAACGTTTGCTTCCCGAGGCGTAAAATAAGCCGTCTGGGAGTCCAGGGAGGCGGCAAGGGATTTCAGGATCAGGGAACAGATGACCTTTTGGCTTTCGTCCTTCGTATTTCCGAGCATTTCCGTTTCGCGCCATTTCCGTCGTTTGTCAATCAGTTGCAAAAACTTACCTTTATAATCCTGGTCGAGTTTTTCGGCCGTTAACTTTTGCAGACTTTTAATTTTATGCAGTCTTTCGCGCAATAGATCTTCCGTTTCGCTCCAATCCAATGTTTCAAATTCTTTGATGTTTACCTTTTCCATAAGAGGAAGCGCGGAAATTTCTTGTTCGAAAGCCTCTCTTCTTTCCGCGGCTTTCGTAAAAATATGATGTATTGTTTCATAGGCAGAGAATCGGCTTTGCGAGAAGTCATTGAGAATATTTCCGATCTCTTCCTCATCGGGTTCGAGCCAGGGACGGATTTCTTCTTTTATGAAATAGGTTTTTAAAGGGTCCAGTTCTTCAATATAGTTGCAAAGGCTTCGTTTCATGATCTCCGGGGTGAGTTTTTTTTGCGAAATATGGTTAAACAGGAGCTCGTTTACTTTGGCATTAACGTCCTCCGGAGCCAGATCGGCTCCTTTGGCAAGGAGATGGAGGGGGAGAAAGAATAAGAACGGAAAGAAAAAAAGAAAGCTCTTCAGACGCATGATGTACCCCGCTTCGAAAAAAAAATATGGTCCTATATTCTATAACCCGTTTTCGCTTCAAAAGCAAGAGAATAACTGCTAGACAAGTGACTGATAATAAAGAGATTGTTAAAAATCATTTGTAGCAAGAAGGTTAGGGCTTTTGAAAAGGAACAAAAAAGCGAATCCGGAAAAGTATTTTTATTAAGATTTTATAAAAAAAGTTTCACGAGATATTTACCCTTCAAGTCCTCATTCCGGTCGTGAAATAAAGAGCCGGATAGGTGTTAAAATTTTAAATATTTAACAGCGAACAGTTTATGATATTTTTCTTGGTAAATTAAAATTATTTTTTATATATTAATTTATCTTTTTTAGTTTATTAATTCATACTATAGTACTTTAATCTATAAGTTGATTAATAATATTTAGTATGGCATAATTAAATTTAAAAGTTTTATAGATAAATATCTTAAAGGGGGTTTGCAAATGGAATTTCAATCCGAAAGAGAGACGACGATTCTTCCTCGGGAAGAGGGGGAGACGATCGCTTCGCAAGAGGCCGTAACCATTACGGAGGCGGCTAAGATCAACGGAGTGACAAGACAGGCGATTTACGTTGCCATTAAGCAAAATAAGCTAAAAGCACAAAAGGACGTGACTCGTTGGACCATCCGTTTGCAGGATCTGGAAGACTACAGAAAAGGAAAGTATTCTCGAGAGAAGTCTACTTTT
Organism: uncultured bacterium; assembly: GCA_964350295.1. Classification (GTDB taxonomy): domain Bacteria; phylum Chlamydiota; class Chlamydiia; order Chlamydiales; family JAAZZY01; genus CAYGJM01. The sequence goes on from CAYGJM010000009.1 coordinate 2,548, forward strand.
GAAGGAGAATTGATCTTCGATCGTCAAAAAGGGTATTATTCCGTCAATCAAGTGGCTAAAATGCTGGGCGTTCCGGCGCAGAAAATTTATTATGCGACGCGGGTGAATATGCTGAAAGCCATTCGAAAAGGGGCGGCCTGGGTTATCCATGAAGATGACGTTCAAGCCTATCGAGAACAATTTTTAGCGAAAAAGAATCGGGGAAATAAGGAATTTATTGCCGGCTAAACGGTAGTATCGGAGATGAGCCGAGAGGTCATCTGTACGTATTTCTTCAGATGTTTCAGGGTATTCAAGGGGAGTTCTCCTCCGAATACCCTGACTCCTTGCGAAGCGGTCAGGCTGCCGATACGCATGCATTCCTCGTAGGGTAACTCGGAAAGATACCCGTACATAAATCCTCCCACGAAGTGGTCACCGGCACCCGTACTATCCAATGATTTTACTTTAAAAGCGGGTTGCATGATAAAGTGATCTCCGCTTTTAAAAATGGCTCCTTTATCTCCCAACATGACCGTTACGATCGGTATGAAGGTGGATAGATAATGAAGAGCTTTTACGGCGTCCCGGATCCCCGTTAATTCTCGAATTTCCTGTTCATTGGCAAATAAAATATCCACGATATGGTTACTGAGCAAAAAATGAATCCGCTCCCTTTGGGTTTTTACGATTTCGTGGCTGGATAGGTCCAGAGCGATCAGGCAACGAGCCTCGCGAGCCGAAGCAATAGCCTTTCCGAGAGCTTGCTCATAAAAAAAATTATAACCGTCGAATAGAAAACAACGGGTCTTTTTGAAATATTCCGGGTGGATATCTTCGGCTTGAATATCCATACAGGCATCCAAAACGGGGCACATGGACCTTTCTCCGTCAGGAGTGATTAAATTGAGGACCTGCCCCGTTTTTTTTTCGCTATAACCCAGATAGGGTTTTACCCTTCTTTCCGTCAGGTTATCCTTAAAAAATTGTCCTAAGGGATCCCTTCCTATTTTTGCGATAAAGCCGCAATCGAGTCCGAGCCCGGAAGCGACCTTCGTGGCATTTGCCGCACTGCCTCCGGATATATAAAGAGGTTCCTGACCGCTTTTTTGAATCAATTCTTCGTGAGGGATGTTGAGATTGGCTCTCGTGGAACCTTTCGGAATGGAAAAGGCCTCCAAAAAAGAGTCGTCGATTTGCAGAATCTTATCTACGACGGCGGAGCCCAGGGAGAGAAGGTCTAAAGACATAAAAAGATATCCTTTCTTGAAGAAAGTATTCTTTTTATAAAAATAAATCAATAAATCTTTATAAAATCTTTAATGATCGTGAAAAGCGCATATTTCACAGGCATACCGTTGCTCCGGTTCGATTTGCAGCGTCGAATGTCGAATTCGGTATTTTTTTTTCAGGAGCTCATGAGCTTCGGTCAAGGTTTCGGCCGGTAGGTCGGAAATTAAATGTGCCGTCAGAGTAGCTTGTCCGCTCGATAGAGTCCAGAGATGTAAATCGTGCAACCCCTTTACGGCAGGTAAACTTTCTAAATCTTTTCGGATCCGATCGGGATCCATATCGGAAGGCACCCCTTCCATAAGAACGTGCAGGGTATCTTTGACCAGTTTCCAGGCGCTGTGAATAATGATAGCCGAGAATAAGAGGGTAATGATCGGGTCAATGGGATACCAATGCGTCGTGAGGAGCAAAATACCGGCAACGATAACCCCGATGCTGCCGAATAGGTCTCCCAGTATATGCAGATAGGCTCCGCGCACGTTAAGGCTTTCCTTTTGCTCCTTATGTAAGAGGCGAAGCATGAAAAAATTGGCGATTAATCCGATCACGGCAACAACCAGGACGAGGGGGCCTTGCACGACTTCTTCGTGCAAGAGTCTCCGAATCGCCTCATAAATCAAAATTCCGGAAAAAGCCCAGGTGCTCAATCCCGATAGAAGAGCGGCAATGATTTCTGCTCGGTGGTAGCCGTAGGTTAATTTTTTATCGGGTGGTTTTTTAGCGATCCAAAAAGCAAAAAGGCTTAGCAGTACCGCCCCCGCATCGGTAAACATATGAAGGGCATCGCTCATTAAAGCCAAGCTATTGGCCAAATAACCGGCTACGAATTCGACGAGCATGAACAAGAGGATGAGAATGAGCGTTTTTCGTAAGGATCGCGTAATGTTTCGTCTATGGCTGCAAGACATAAAACCTCTTCTAGGATAAAATCCGAAAATCTTTAATGATCAGCTGAATGCTGGCTTTATTCTGGTAATAGTTGACTTGCGGGGTATAGGCGATCATGAGAGCAAGTCCTTTTTTACAGAGGTCTTTTCTGCGATAGGCCATGCCGAGAGCCATGCCTTCCAAGATTCTTTCCCCCTGCTCTAAAAAGAGTTTTAAGTGAAAGTTATTGATGACTTTCGGCGGCCAGGCTTGTCGAACGTGACAATAAAAAATCGGATGATTGTTTTCGTTTCCGAAGGGTTCTAAAAGAGTCAAGGAATCCATAAATTCAAAAGTTAAGTCGGCAAAATCGGCTTTTCCGTCAAGATGCAATTTTAATTTAAGATCGCTGCGGTGCAAATCTTTTTCGGCTTGTTCCAGGAAGAGCATTTTGAAAGTATCGATCTTTTCTTCTTCGATCGTTAATCCGGATGCCATGTCATGTCCCCCGAAATTAATAAACAGAGAGGCATTCCGTTTCAGGAAGGGAAGAAGGGGAAATTCTTTAATCGTTCTCATGGATCCCTTGCCGATACCTTGGTCTACGGCGATTAAAACGGTTGGCCGGTTATATTGTTTGGCGATACGAGCGGTGATAATGGGAATGACTCCCGGATGCCAGTTTCTCGAGGATAAAACAATGGCCTTGCGGGTGAGAATATCCGGGTTTTCGGCCAGTTGTCGGTCAATTTCCTCGGAAACGACTCTTTCGATTTTTTGTCGTTCCGTATTATTTAAATCTAATTCTTTCGCCATCTTTTTAGCGATAGTCGGATCTTCGACGAGTAAAAATTCCACTCCCTTTCTCGGGTTGGCAATTCGTCCCAAACTGTTCATGCGGGGGGCTATTTTTGAGGCCACGCTGTTGGCATTGATTTCTTTCGGAGTCAAATCGCAAAGGGAAAACAATTGTTTTAGTCCGATGCGAGAGGTGTGCTTTAATTCTTTTAATCCGTAGCGGACCAAAATTCTATTTTCCTCGACGAGAGCCCCCATATCGGCAATGGTTCCCAGAGCTACCAAATCCAAATATTTTTTTAAATCCAAATCTTTCGGGTTTAATTGAGAGGCGGCAATCCGATGATTGGTAATGCCGTGAGCTAACTTGAAAGCGACTCCGACGCCGGTTAATTCCCGATTCGGATACGTACTATTCAATAACTTCGGATTTAACGTGGCGATACAGTGGGGGATGTGGGCCGTCGGCTCGTGGTGGTCGGTGATAATAATATCGACTTTGTCTTTGATAAATTCTTCTAATTCCTCCGTGCCCGTGATGCTGCAATCGACGGTAATCAGTAACTTACAGGTATGATCAACGGCATAGCGGAGAGCATCCATAATGATCGATTTTTTGAGCTTATTTCTATCGGGGACATAAAAGTGAACGTCGGCTCCTAACGAAGATAAAAAGTCGGTTAACAGAGCGCATCCGGTCATACCGTCGACATCGTTATCGCCGTAAATTAAAATACTTTCCCCTTGATCTACGGCTTGGCAAATGCGGTCGACGGCATGTTCCATTCCCGGAAAAAGATAAGGGTCAAATAAATCGGGCAGCTTGGCATAAAGAAATTGATGGATTTTTTGAAAGTCAACCATCCCTCGGTTTATGAAAATCTGAGCCGTAATCGGATGAATATTGAACTGATCTGCCAGTTTTTTCAGCGTATCGGGATCGCAGCGGGGTTCTATCCAGTGCAGCACATGCTCTCCGTCAGAAGAAAAATTCATCGGACCCCGCCATCTTTTTTTTCATCAAAGGATCAAAAAGACATATTGTGCAAGTCATATCGTGAAAAAGGAATAAATCTAAAGGATTCATTTAACACTTTTGAAAAAGAGATGCAATCCTCTTTTAAAAAAGAGGATCCTTTTTACTTGACACCGGAAGATTTTTTTTTTATCCCTCGTTCTTTAAAAGAGCAGCGTAGAATGCATCGAAAATGGTTGGCCCTCACGGCCATTATTCCCGGAATTTCCCTTATTTTTCTTGATCAGGGAATTTTACCCGTAGCGTTGCCCGTCATTCAAAAATCCCTCGAAGCTTCGAATACGGCTTTATGGTGGTGCGTAAATGCTTATTTATTGGCATCGGGCGTTTTTTTGTTGGCCGGAGGGGCTTTGGGAGATCGTATCGGTCATCGAAAAGTGTTTTTATGGGGGATGATTTTTTTTACTCTTTCATCCGTTCTTTGCGGATGCAGTACCCATGTATACGAGCTGATTTTCTCGAGAACGATACAAGGATTGGCCGCCTCCCTGATGATTCCCTCTTCCTCTTCTTTGATTATGATGGTTTTCCCTCAAAAGGAAAGGGGAAAGGCGATCGGAATCAACGTAAGCATCGGTTCCTTATTTTTAATCGCTTCTCCTTTCATCGGAGGTTATCTTACGCAAGTATTTTCCTGGAGATGGATTTTTTGGGTTAACCTTCCCGTTGCCTGTATCGGAATTCTTTTGATCGTGCTCTTCCTTCCGCCCTCTCCGAAAGGCCGTCGTAAGATCGATATTCCGAGTTTTTCGTATTTTGTTTTGGCCTCTTCCTTTTCGATTATTGCCCTCATGCAATCGGGAGAATTCGACGGAGGATCCCCGGAAAATCTTATTTTTATCGTAGGGGGAGCGATCGGCTGGGTTTGTTTTATCATTCGCGAAAAAACAACGAAAAACGGTTTGATTGATCGAGAATTATTTCGCCATCCCGTCTATAGGGCCGTCTGCATAGCCGTTTTTTCCACGCAATTCGTCTTGATGATTACGATTTATCGAACGGTATTTTTTCAGGAAGCCTTCGGTTGGTCTCCTTTGAAAACGGGTTTCGTGGCTTTTATTAGCTCTTCACCCGTTCTATTTATGGCACCCGTTGCCGGACGTTTGGCAGATAAAACAACCTCCAAATTACCGATAACCATCGGTTTTCTCCTTTTGATTTTTTCCTTTTTTTGGCTCTCTTTTCAAGTCCGTAATTCTCTACCGATTCTTTTTACGGGCCTTTTTGCTTTCGGTATCGGCATACCCTTAATTTTTACCCCTTCCTATTCTTCGGCCATGGGCAGCATTTCTTTCAAAAAATCCGGAGCGGCTTTCGGTCTTCTATCGATGATTCGTTCCCTGAGTGCCGCTTTAAGCATTGCTCTTATCGGGAGCTTTTCCGCATATGTTCAACAACATTTCTTCATTCGACGAATGACGGCGAACCCGGATACGAACCGTCTTGATTTTTCGGTTATCGAAGGGTTGGCAAAAGGATCCGAAAAATTAAAAACGGGTTTGAGTACCGAGCAATTATCTTATGTCGAATCTTATCGGAGGGCATCGGAAATACGGAGCTTTGCACTCAGCCATTTGATTATGGCTCTGCTTTTAATCGCGGCTTTTATTCTCGTATTTATTTTTTACGGCCGAAAATCTTCCCACCTTCCTCCGGAAGGACCGGCGGAAGGGTGGGATTAGCTTTTCGATTATTCCGAAAAGCGAGAACGAACTTCGCCGATCGACCCGTTTTTTTTCATTTTTTCTTCTCTTTCATGAAAATAGGAAAGAAGAAGCGGAGCCGGGAAGAGGGAAGAAAGCGTTCCGAAGACGACGCCGAGACACATAATCAGAGAGAAATCAAAAATTTTTGAACCTCCGAATAGAAGAAGGACCAATAATACGATAAAAGTCGTTAAGGAGGTCATCATCGTCCGATTTAAAGTCGCACATAAGGAATGATTGATGACATCGGTAAAAGAATGCTTCTTTTTTATTTTCCTCTCCTCTCGGATCCGATCGAAAACAATGATGGTATCGTTGAGGGAATAGCCGATAATGGTCATCAGGGCCGCTATGACTTGCATATTGATCTGAATGGAGAGTCCGCAGAGGCGTAACAGAGCCATACAGGCCAAAGTGATGCAAACGTCATGAAGAAGACACAGAATGGCACTTAAGGCATACTTAACTTCAAATCGCAACGAAATATAAATTAAAATAAAGAACAGGGCCAAAGAAAGGCCGATCAGGGCATTATTACGCGTTGTTTTTGAAAATTGTCCGCTCATTTCGGACCAATTTTCCGGTAACGAAGCCAAGGATTCCTCCGTAAGGGAAAGACCGGATCGGTCCAGAGATTCGACGATCCAGCGCAAGCGAGGCTCTTGTTCACCCGAAGGCATTTCGTAAAAAGGACTTCCCTTCTCTTCCAAAGAAGAGGCCAATTGTATGCGAAACCGAGAGGAGTCATTTAATTCTCTTACCTGTATTTCCGAAGGTCGAGCTCCGCCGGCTAAGAGGGCCTTTTCCACACTCTCCTTCGTATCGGAAAGAGCGGATGTTTTTAGTTGAACCGTACAGGAGTATCCCCCCGTAAAGTCCATGCCCGAGATGGTTTTGTATTGAGCAACCAAAGCCGTTCCCCCTATCAAAATCACGGTGAGCAAAGCGGCGGAAACCGGCTTGGCATATTTTAAAAAACGGAATTTTTCCGTATGGAACCAATCGGCCATGGAAAGAGTTCTTTCCTTTGCCGATCGCAACCGGTAGGCAAAAAATGTTTTTGTCATAAAAAGGGCCGTAAACATGGAAGAGACGATACCGATGGTCAGGGTAATGGCGAGCCCTTTCACGGGGCCTGCATCAAAATGTAAAAGAATGACGGCAGCAATCACCGTCGTAATATTGGAGTCGAAAATGGCGCCGAAAGCTTTTTTATAACCCGTGAAAATAGCTGCGGGAAGAGGGATTGACTTTTTGAGTTCTTCCCGGATTCTTTCGAAAACCAGCACATTGGAATCGACGGCCATTCCTACCGTTAAAATAATTCCGGCAATTCCGGAGAGGGTCAAAGTCGCCTGTAGATTTTGCAGCACTCCCCAGATGATCAGCAGGTTAAAGAGAACGGCCACCGACGCAATGATGCCCGAGAATCGATAATAACCGATCATTAGGGCGATAACCGCACAAAGAGCAATCCCGGCTGCCGAAATACCTTGTATCCGTTCTTTGTGCCCTAAATCGGCACTTACGTTTTGTTCCGAAAGAATACGAGGCGTAAAAGAAAGAGATCCCGCTTTTAAATCGGCTGCCAGTTTAGCCGCCTGGTTTTGAGTGAACCCGCCGGAAACCATTGCATTATCTCGTAAAGGCTGATCGAGCGAAGGGGCATTTACGATTTTTTCGTTCAGAATAATGGCTAGTCTCCAGCCTCTTGAA
>CAYGJM010000009.1:9952-15362 GCA_964350295.1 uncultured bacterium
GGGGTGAACTTTTCTCTTTCCGTGCCCCTGATCTTATCTCGAGCAAAGGTTGACGTCCAGTCATAAAAAACATCTCTCGGATTGACTTTTTCCCCCCGCTTATTCAAGTGCGAACCTTTTACCGAAAAAGTCAAAATATTTCCGTGAGCGGAATCATAACCCGTTTTGATATGATCGAGATCGGCTCCTTCCAGAGCGTGATTATGAAAAACGAAGAGCAGGGGATTCGTTTGACCTTCCCACTCCGAATAATCGGATCCGGTATGAGGAATGATTGTCGAAAATCGTTCATCTAATTCGGATCCGGAAACACTTTGTCGAGAGTCTATGATTCTCAAGCCGTTTTCATACAGCAGCCGGGCATCTTCGGTTTGCGGACGAAACGAGCCGTTTTCCGTTATACCGAGGTGTCGTCTGGCAATTTCGTTGAGTCGGGAGGGGTCTTCTCCGTTCCCGAGGGAGGCTTCATTCCATACTTCTTGTAAAAAGCGTTGAGCAGCTTCAAAGAAGGGTGAAGCCGGGGAGGAAAACTTTTCATTGACGATGTGAAAGGACATCGCCGATCCTTTGATTAACTCTTGAGCCGAAATCCCCCGAGAAGAGGGAAAGTCCAGAGAAATATAGTTCCCTTCGGTTCGAATATCCACTTCGGAGAGGCCCATTTTATTGACCCTTTGGGTCAACTCGTTCATTCCTTCAGCCAGATCGTGACGATCGGTTACCGGTCGATTATTTTGATCTTCCAGGCCGATCAGAATGGACTTGCCTCCGGACATATCCAAACCCCACTTCAGGACTTTACGCGGGTCACCGCGAAAGTATTCCTTCACGCTTAAGGCCAAGTTATTCCAATAGAGGTTTTTAGCCGGAGGGGGGATGAGAAGTTTCGCTTCGGGATTATGAAGATCGACTTGAGCGGCTTGGTATTCTTCCTTTTGATGAAGACGCTCCTCTTGTATTTCTTCGTCGATTTTATTTTCCGTATAAATTCTTTGTCGAAGATCGGTTAATTCGAGAAAAGCATATCTTCGATGACTGCCGACGGCGAAGTTTTCTCTCGTGGCAATCAGTAAGTCTTTATAATAGTCGGGGTTTTCAAAAATATAGTCGTCTTCGAATGACTTCGAGAAGAGAGGAGAAAGAGCCGGGTAGGACAAGCGAAATCCTCTTTTTTCCAGGAGGGCTTGCAGGGCGGAAAAATCTTCCCGGAAAGCCTCGGCCTCTTTCGTATCGGGAAATTCGCGGTATTTTTCGGCAATGGGTTTCAGGCCGCGAACGATTAAGTAAAGGGAGTCTTTCCGGAAGCCTCTTACGGGAGGACCGTTTTCCAATACGGGGGCATAGGGGAAAAGACCGAATTTTTTTTCGGAATCTAAGGAAGATCCGGGAGTAAAAACGGGAAAGGAAGGGGATAAAAAATCCGGAGAGACGGGATTCCATCGTTCGGGAATTTGTCGGAGCAGCTGCAGCATTTCTTTTTCGGCAAAATAGCCGAGATCCAGAACTAAAAAGCTTTCGGTTTCCGGGTCGCGTTGCAGGGAGAGTTCGAATCCCGATGAAACGGGGGTAAACTTTTCTCCGGTCGAATGCGAAACGGCAGAGATCTCTTCCGTCAGCATTCGATTCAAAAATTCTTTTTCTTCGGTGTCGGACGAGTTATTTCGTATGGCTTCGATATCCGCATAGGGATGTAGGGAAAGGATTTTTTTTGTCCGGTTTAGCGTCAGAGAGGCTATAAAGGGGTTTCTTCCTTCCAACGAAATCGTTTCGATTCCCGAGGATTTTTCGTGAAAGGCCGGCCTTGCTTCTTTTCCCGTTGCAGGGGAATATCCCGAATTAAAAGAGGATGCATTTTTTTTCACGATAAGGAGAGCCGTTTCGACGGTTTCTCTTTCTTTTTCAAGAGAAGGGAGAATGTTTTCCTTTTGCGAACGGTCCAAGGCGGCGGTATTGATTTTTTCAGTCAGCGAACTTTTTAGTTTTTCAAAGGCATTTGATAAAATTTTCGAGGCATGGAGTTTCGGCGTCGTTTGAGAAAAACTTTGATAAAATCGTTGTGTTACGGGGGATTGATCTCCGAAGTAATTGTCAAAAAAAACGATTTCCCGAGCCGTGTTTAACAGCGAAGTTCGGAAGGAAGAGATCGTTTTTGATTCCGAAAGGGCTGTGGTTAGAGTTCCGTTTTTTGAAATTCCGGTTAAAAGAGAAGCTAATTCTTCCGCTCTTTCCGTCTGAAATTTTTTATACTCCGCCGAGCCTTCGGGAAAATAGTGCATATAATCGTCGACGGAATCTCGATCGGGATAAAAGGCGAGTCGTGTCATGACGAGAACGCGATGGGGATCATCCGATGATTCCGGAGCCAAGTTGATTCGAGAGGGGATAAAGGGAATAAGAGAACCGGCTTTGGGAAGATATTTTTTGAATGCATCCGCTTCTTCTGTCGTTTGAAAGGTAACCGAAATCAATCGGGGTTGATCGGGTACGACTTCAACATGAGTCGGTTTAATTCCCAGGTTTTTGCTAAAGGAATGGATCCAGGATACGGCCTCTTCTTGAAGATCGTCGACTCTTTTCACGATTTGATCGGCAATGCGAAAGGCTTTTTTTTCTCCGATCGGTTCGGAAAGAGGCTTTAGATAGTACAGGACGGTCGGTAAAATATTGTAGATCGTCAGAATCATAACCGTAATAATGAGGAAAAGATGACGACGCTTTAACGTTTCCATAGGAAGGGAGCCCCTGTTAAAATAAAAAAATAACGGGCGATCTTATCATCGAGTATTCATTTTTGCAAGTCGACAGCACGATGCGAAGAGATTATTTTTTTGAAATTCGTTCCCGGTTAGGACTTATTCGGGAATTTTTTAAAAAAATAAGGGGATAGGGGGAAGATTTTTTCGCTTTTCGGCTTTTAAATCGGTTCTTTGAATTTATTGAGATAATCTTCTATAATGCTCGCTTCATTCGGTTATAAAAGGGAGAGGTTTTTCTTTGTTGTCAAAAAATAAACCCAGAATTGTCGGATTAGGCTCTTATCTTCCCGAAAGGATTCTTTCGAACGGGGATCTGGAGCAAATGGTAGAGACCTCCGACGAATGGATTGTTACGAGAACCGGAATTCATGAGAGACGATTGGCTCGTGCGGATGAATATACCTCTCGCATGGGATTGGAAGCGGCTCGGCGAGCTCTGGAAGATGCGAATCGAAAGCCCGAAGATATCGATTTAATCGTCGTGGCCACCTGTACTCCCGATTATCTTTTTCCGAGTACCGGAGCCTTGATACAGAGAGAGCTCGGAGCGATTCATGCCGCAGCCTTTGATTTGCAGGCGGCTTGTACGGGTTATTTATTTGCCCTTTCCCTGGCCAAGGCCTACGTAGAGTCCGGAGCGTATAAAAATATTTTGATCGTAGCTTCCGAAAAAATTTCCTCGATCGTTGATTACAAGGATAGAAATACGTGTGTTTTATTCGGGGACGGAGCTTCGGCTGCCGTTGTTTCCTCCGAGGGATCCGGCTTGGAGATTCGAAATGTGTGTTTGGGAACGGACGGTAATCATGCCGACCTATTAATTCTTCCCGGCGGAGGAAGTCGGTTACCCGCTTCCGAGAAAACCGTTTCCGAAGGCCTTCACTATTTAAAAATGGAAGGAAGGGAAGTTTTTAAGCACGCCGTCCGTCTTATGGAGGTTGCTGCCAGACAATGTCTCAAAGAGCTGGATATTTCGGAAAAGGATATTTCGTGGTTGATTCCCCATCAGGCCAATATTCGGATTATTACCGCCATTGCAAAACGATTTGAGGTGCCTCTGGAGTACGTTTATAAAACCGTTCATAAATACGGAAATACCTCCGCTTCGGGGATAGCCATTGCCTTGACCGAGCTCTTGGCGGAAAAGCCGGTTTGCGAGGGAGATAATCTTCTTTTAGTGGCTTTCGGTTCGGGTTTGACGTGGGGAGCTTCTCTTTTAACCAAAATAAATTGAGGAACGTTTGATGGGAAAAAGTGCTTTTTTATTCCCCGGTCAGGGAGAGTCTCACAGTGTGGGAATGGGTAAGGATTTTTACGAGAATTTCGAATCGGTCCGAGACCTATTTGCCCGCGCTTCGGATCGCTGTAAAATAGACTTTAAAAAAATGATTTTCGAAGGTCCTTTAGACACGCTGTCAAAAACCCATTTTTGCCAATTATCCATTTATTTGGTGAGTTATGCCTTGTACGAAGTCGTTCGCAAACAGTTTCCCTCCCTGATTCCCGGAGCTACGGCCGGACTGAGTTTAGGAGAATATACGGCTGCCGTCGTTTCCGGAAGTCTTTCTTTCGAAGAAGGATTGGAGGTTGTTTTTCATCGCGGTCGTTTGATGCAGGAAGCCTGCGAAAAAAACAGGGGAACGATGGCCGTCGTTTTGGGACTTTCCGGTGAAGAAGTGGAAAAAATCGTTGCGGACATAGGCTTGCCGGAAGATCTTTGGGTAGCTAATTTGAACGGACCGGGACAAGTCGTCGTTACCGGGACGGAAAGGGGGGTCGAAAGAATTTGCCTGACGGCCAAGGAGAAAGGGGCTAAGAGGGTTGTGCCGTTAAACGTTCAGGGAGCTTTTCACAGTCCCTTAATGAGGCCTGCTGCCGATCGTCTTCGAGCTCTTACCGAAGAACTGCTGCCGAAATCGGGAACAATCCCCCTGTATATGAATGCCACGGGGAGAAAGGTTCTTTCCGTTGACGCGTTAAAAGATAATTTGATTTTACAGATTATCGGAACCGTTCGCTGGGAAAGCTGTATCCGGGAAATGGTTAAAGACGGGGTCAACCTTTTCTTTGAAATCGGTTGCGGTAAGGTCTTAACCGGCTTAAACAGACGGATCGTTCCCGATAAGAAAACGATTACCGTCAATCAGGTCGGGGATTTGGATCTTATTTATTCGGAAATGAATAGCGTAAATTGAGGGATAAAAACATGTTTGAAGGGAAAAAAGTCGTTGTTACGGGCGGAACGGCGGGAATCGGAAAAGCCGTGGCCCTGAAATTTGCCGAGGGCGGGGCTCAAGTCGCCATTTTGGGAACAAACGCCGAGAGGGGGGCTCTTGTTTTGGAAGAAATCCGACAAAAAACGGGTCGTGAGGGAACGGCCTTTTTTTTCTCCGTAGATGTTTCCGATACGAAAGAAGTCCAAAAAACATTTGATGAAATTTTACGATTGTTCGGCTCGATAGACGTTTTGGTAAATAATGCGGGAATTACCCGAGATAATTTATTGATCCGAATGAGCGAAGAAGATTGGGATCGGGTCTTGGAGGTGAATTTGAAGTCGGTTTATAACGCTTGCAAAGCCGTTATTCGATCAATGATGAAAGCCAGGTCCGGAAAAACTATTACTATAAGCTCGGTAATCGGCTTGACAGCAA
>CAYGJM010000009.1:15372-18390 GCA_964350295.1 uncultured bacterium
AAATGCGGGCCAGGTTAATTATGCTGCTTCAAAATCGGGAATTATAGGAATGACCAAGTCTTTGGCTAAGGAATTGGCTTCCAGAAATATATATGTGAATTGCATCGCTCCCGGGTTTGTTGAAACAAGTATGACGGCCGGATTGACCGGTCCGTTAAAAGAAGAAATTGTTAAGGCCATCCCTTTGAAGCGCATCGGTTTTCCCGATGAAATTGCTCAGGCGGCTTTGTTTTTAGCCGGAGAGGGGGCCAATTACATCACCGGTCAGGTGTTAGCCGTTGACGGCGGCATGACGATGTAAAAAGTATCATAAATAGGAAACATTTGAGGTAAATAAATGTCTACAGAACAACACTCTTTAGAGAGAGAAGTCATCGATATCGTGGTGGAACAGCTCGGTATAGATGCTTCGGAAGTCGACTCGTCGAAGTCTTTCGTAGAAGATTTGAATGCGGATTCTCTCGATATTACGGAATTAATCATGACGTTTGAAGAGCGATTCGGATTCGAAATCTCCGAAGAAGATGCCGAGAAGTTGAAAACGGTCGGGGATGTCGTTGCTTATATTCAAGCAAAGAAACAAGGTTAAATAGTTCTTCCGACGTTTTTGCTGACGAAAAAGGTCGATTTTCAGAGATGAAAATCGACCTTTTTTTTTGGAGGAAAATTCGGTTATCCGGCGGAAGGCGTCGCATGGCGGAAGGATACGTGTTTTGCAAAGGCTTCCAACAGGTGAATGGCTACGGAGGGACATTCGGAGATAATGGTCGTTAAGTGTTTTTTTGTTAGGGCCAATAACTGACATTTTTCCAATGTTTTGGCTCGGTATCGATGCGTCGTGTCGCCGAAAAGGGCTTCATCGCCGAAGAGCCCCCCGGGAGAAAGGGTCGTTAACGGTTCGAGAGAAGGGGTTAACAGTTGAATGGTACCTTCCGCGATAATATAAATGTGAAGAGGTGTTTGATCGTTATAAAAAATATAATCTCCCTTATCTAACGTAAAAGTCTCCGATTTATCTGCAATGGCCAGTAATTCTTCAATATTTAAATCGGCAAATAAAAAGGTTTTTTTTAGCAAAAATGACTTTTCTATTAGATTTAATTTCTTCATTTATCGGTTACCTCCCGAGGTTTAACGTGGAAGAAAAGGCATCGACGGAGAAAAAATCTTTTTCCGATGCCCATGTTTTTAAAATGGATTCATTTAGAATCGAAGGAGTATTTCCTATTTTTTCAAGGATTTCTTTCGGGGTCAGTACGGGATGGTTTTCTCGCAAATAGGTTTTCAAAAATTTTTTTTCATATCCGCTTTCAATCAGCAGACGGAGCTTTTTATGAAGCTTGGGGGAACACATTTTTTCAAACATTTCCAGGGCATGATTATAGGTTTTCGGATGTTTTGATTGCAGAGATCGGAAAAAGTATTCCGATGCCTCGAATCGGTGCATGCAAGCGATGGACTCCAGAATAAACTCTAAAACGGCATCCCGATTATTCTGCAGCGTTAATTTCAGGAGGGCTTCTTTTTCCGTTAATAAAAGAAAATGATAATGGTAGAGATAGGCCTTCTTGATTTCTTCAAAGACGATTTTATAAAAATTTTTTTTCAGTTCGCTCGACGAGATTTTTCCGAGAATTTTCATGGCAAACAGCCGACTTTTATAAGAGAGAGAAGGGCATTGATAAAGAGAACCCAGCTCTCGGAGGGCGGGGTCTCCTAATTTTCGCAAGGCTTCTACCGGAAAATTCTTTTCACGAGCCGTCAGCTTGGATTCTTGCCGTACGAGTGTTTCTAAAGAAGAGGGGGTAAGCATCTTTTCCATAACTTTTAGTGCAAAAAGTCGTGAAGAGGGATCGGAAAGATGATCCAGAAAGGAGAACAGAGAGGGTAAAAACTCTTCATCTCCGGGGTCGGTAATGATAACGAGCGATTTTAAGGCTTGTTCTTGAAGACGGGGCGGAAGGCGATTCAATAAGGGGAAAATATGTTTTTTTGCCGTCTCGGGGTGTCGGGGAGCCATTAAAAGACCGGTGAGAAGAAGAGATTCTTTTTCGGAGGAAAAGAGGGCTTCGATATCTTCTTTTTCCGCGGCATTATAAGCGGGCATATCCGGACAAAAATTTTGTTTAAAAGAAGGAGATTGAAAAATAACACGTAAAAAATCGGAATTCATGACATTTTGTCGTATCAGAAATTGAAAAAAATCTCTTTGCATTTCCGGGTGCTGTTCCATCCATACGAGAACATAAGGGGAAAGATCCGGTTCTTTTTTTTCTAATTTCTCGTAAAGGGAAAGAATCGATAACTTCAACTCTCCCGAAAGCTTGGTGATTTTATTCAAAATACGCCGGATGTAGGATGCGTTGCAAAACCGAAAGGCATATTCCGCCATGAATAATTGTTCCTTTTCGGAAGAAAAGAAAAAACGATCGAAAAATTCCCGTTCGCTTTTTATAAATATTTTTTTGGAAATGCGCGCCGTCCGGGAAGATATGTTTTTTCCGAAACAAACGACGTGCTCGATTAAGTTATAAAAAATCCCCTGCATATAGGTGGCTCGTAAAAGAAGGCTGCACACCAGTAAGATGCAGCCCAAAGCAAAGCCCAATATCTTGCTGTGCGATCGAAACAAGAGAAGAAGGGAGGCACTGAAAATCATTCCGAGGGGTTCGAGACAAGATTCGCAGGCTATCCGAATTTTATTTTTCAGTTTTAGGGGAACGGCATTCAGAAGTAAATTAAAATTATTATCTTCCAGCATATTGAGCACGACTTCCGATGCTATGAATCCGAGTACGGGGAAAAGAAGACGAGCCGAAAACATCCAACCGAAAAACAGGGAAGAAAAAAAGAAGGGAATGAGCAAAATAACGTTATTGAGACCGAGGCTTTTAACGAGTCTTCCGTAGATAAAAATTCCGAAGAATACATTCATCATGGAACCCCAAAAATAGAGTTTTCCGAGAAAAATCGGCAGGGCCGACGGATCCTTGGTATCAAAGGCCGTTTCCAATCCCC
>CAYGJM010000009.1:18400-29460 GCA_964350295.1 uncultured bacterium
GTCATTAAAATTTGAATCAGAATGCAAACACCTAAAAAAGTAGAGGTAAACTTTGATCGGATGATAACTTCCGTAAGCTGTCTGATCGAGGTTTTGATCACGCTGAATTCTTGGTGATCGTCCGGAATCGGGGAAAGCTTCGAGGAAATATAGCCGGCGATTAAAAGGGTCAGCAGTAAAAAGGCAAAGATGACGAGCATCATGCCTCGGAGTTGGATGGCTTGAAAGCAGACGGACAAAATGGCTCCCGCAATGGCTTTTCCGAAGAAAATAGCCGAATAAATAAGGCTGAACAGTCTTTTGGCATTTTGGAGGGCAAAATATTGATCCAGAAAAGTCCAAAAGCAGGAGAGAAGACCGATTTCAAAAGCATAGGAAAGCATTTTAAAGCTAATCCAAACTTCCTTGGAGTCTATTTTTAAAAGGTGGCAGAAAAAAATAATGCCGTTAAATAAAATATTTGCCAGGGCATACTTGGTGATGATTCCGTTAATATGGTAGCGATTATATAAATAGCTCAGGAATCCCGCACTGAAGAGCATGGATATTCCGGTAAGAATAAAAGTCAGGGGGAGATTTTCGGAACCTACTTTTTCCAAAAACAAGGCATCGGAAAGAGCTACGGCACAGGCAGTCGCCAGAGAAGCGGTAAAGCCCAATAACCAAAAAAGGGCAATATTTTTTGTTTCTCCGGGACGGAGACAAAAAAACTTTTCAAGCATGCCTGCTCCTCTCAATTAAATATGCATTTAACCAAGCGTATGAATAATTCGCGCGCTATTTTATTTATTCAAAAACATACTTTTAAAAAAGTATCTTTGCTAACTATAAGTACCGGATTTGTTAAAAATAATTCAGGGCTATATGTTACCGTTGAACAAATATTTATGGCCATTACTTTTTCATATTTTTGTTCCTTGCGCTTTTTTTTTTTAAAGAGTAAGATCGCCGGCAGTTATCACCGATACGGGGAAAGGTATGCATAAGGTCATTATTATAGGTTCCGGGCCCGCCGGTTATACGGCAGCCATTTACGCGGCCAGGGCCAATCTGGCTCCTTTATTGTTCGAAGGCTTTCATTCGGGTCCTGCCGGGGGACAATTAATGACGACGACGGAAGTGGAGAATTATCCCGGATTCCCTCAGGGAATTACGGGGCCGGAATTAATGGGCCTTTTTCGGGAACAGGCCGTTCGTTTCGGAACGCAAATCCTAACAAAGGACGTCGACGGGGTTGACCTCCGCGCCGCTCCTTTGAAGGTTTTCGTAAAGGGACAAATCTATGAGACCTCCTCTTTAATTCTGGCGACCGGTGCAACGGCCAATCGTTTGGCTGTTGAAGGGGCCCGAGACGGCGAGCTTTGGCAGAAGGGGGTGTCGGCGTGTGCCGTCTGCGACGGAGCCATGCCTATTTTTCGGGATAAGGATTTGTTCGTCATAGGCGGCGGGGATACCGCGGTCGAAGAGGCCTTATTTTTAACGAAGTACGCACGGATGGTTTTTTTGGTTCATCGCAGGGACAAGTTAAGAGCCTCCTCGATTATGGCACAACGGCTGGAAAAACACCCCAAGATAAAAATTTTATGGAATAAGCAGCTCGTAAAAGTTTCCGGAAAAGAGGTTGTCGATCAGGTAACCGTGGAATGTACATTGACAAAAAAACGGGAAGAACTAGCAGCCGGAGGCGTTTTTTTTGCCGTAGGCCATACGCCGAATACGGCTTTTCTCGGAGGCGCTCTTTCTTTGAAGGGGCACGGATATATCGAAACGGCGAACGGATCAACGCGCACGAGTAAGGAGGGGGTCTTTGCTTGCGGCGATGTTCAGGATCCTTTCTATCGACAGGCCGTTTCCGCTGCGGGCAGCGGTTGTATGGCCGCCTTGGATGCGGAAAGATGGTTGACGAGCAAGGGATTGTCATAGAGTGTCGCGCATTCTTCGCTTGCAAATGATCACCTTTTTTTTTTCTTGGCTCCTGTTCTCTTCCTTTATTATTTTTGACGGAGATGTTTACTCTCCTTTTTTTTCGATCGTTATCCTTGTTTATATGTGGGTTCCCGGTATCTTAGCTCTCTTTTTTTATCGAAGGGAAAAGAGAACCATACCTTTTCGTACCCATCGCCATAGAGGATATTTCTATGCCGGGTTACTCCCGATTCTATTGATTTTTTTAACGATCTTGATGAGTCTGCCCTTCTTTGAAAGGCGATCGGTAGAGGGTTTGCAAACCGTTTTGCCCTTTTTTCTCCGTACTCAAGATATTCGGCTCTTTTTTGTTTTCTTTTTTACGTATGCCATTTTTATGGCCCTTCTTTCCGGTTATGGGATTAACTTATTCATCTGCCTCGGTCAGGAATTGATGTGGCGGGGTTATTTATGGGATAAGTTACGTATTTTCGGTTTTTGGAAAGCCTCTTCGGCTATCGGCTTTTTTTGGGGACTTTGGTATGCTCCCTTGGTGTTGACGGGATGGAATTATCCCGATCATCCCTACAAGGGGATCCTGGCGATGATACTTTTTTGTGTTTTATTAACCCCCTTACTTTTATATTCGAGGATGACGACCAAATCGGTAGTGGCTCCGTCGATTTTTCACGGGGTCATGAATGCTTTTTCCGGAACGGGGGTTTATTTATTTTATTCACCGGATCATTTGCGAGTCGGATTTGCAGGTCTTTTCGGCTTGGCGGTGCTGGCCGGAGCCGATTTGGTATTATTTTTTAAAATTCGTAAAAAAAAGTTGTTGTTACAATATGATTAAGGGTATCGGAACCGATATTATCGAAATCGCTCGCATTGCGAAGCTGATCAAAAAACATCGGAATCGTTTTTTGGAAAAAGTATTTACGCCGGAGGAAATGGCCTATTGCTCTTCCTTCAAAGATTGCGAAAAACATTTTAGCGGGCGTTTTGCCGCCAAAGAGGCCATTGTCAAAGCTTTAGGAACCGGCCTCGGAGAAAAAATCTCTTTTAAAGACCTGTCCGTATTAAATGATGCCCGAGGAAAACCCTATGTTTGTTGTAGCAATTTACTCAAGGAAAGGTTCGAAGAGCCGACTTTGGAAATATCGATTTCTCACTGCCGCACTTATGCGGTAGCCGTTGCCGTATGGTTTTAGGATTCTTCTTTCGGCATATCCCGATAATCTTCTTCGAGGACGTTACAAAAGATCATTCTTCCGGAAGAGGTTTGTTTAACCGATAGGACGGCCGCACTTACGGTTTGACCGATAAATTCGCCGCCTCCGTTGACGACGATCATGGTTCCGTCTTCCAGATAGCCGATGCCCTGATTCGGTTCTTTACCGATTCGTTGTATTTTTACTTTTAAAACTTCTCCCGTTTCGCTGAGCGGCTTGAGGGCATTGGAAAGGGCATGGATATTAATGACGCGGATTCCTTCAATCGAAGAAGTTTGAATGCGGGAGAGATCGGCCGTGAGTAAGTTGGCATCGATCAAACGGGCCAAACGGAGCAGTTTGGTAGGAATATCTTTTACCTCCGGAAAATCGGTATCGTTAAATCGAACGCCGAGTTCCGCATAGTCTTCCAGTTTTTTTAAAGTTTCCAAGGATCGTTTGGCTTTTTCTTTTTGATGAAGATCGGCCGTTTCGATTTGTGCATAAAGATCTCGGATCAGGAACCGAGGAATCACGAGCTGTTGATCAAGTAAGCCGGAAAGAGCCAAATCGACGATACGCGAGTCGGCTAATACCGAAGCATCCATCAGGAGATCTCGGCTCTTTTGTCGTAAGGGAGAAAATTTGACGAACGGGATACTGATATATAGTTCATCGGATGCTCGGAGGGTTAAAATCAGTCCCAGATAAGCGGCAAAAAGAAAAATGCACACTTCGGTAAGTTCTATGAATTGCGTGTGAAGATCGGCAGGCAAAAAAATGGAAAGCAAACCGTGGAGGATTACTACGAGGACCCGGCCCATAAGATATCCGAAAAACAGTCCGATCAAGGCAATATTAAAGGCCCGCAGGTTGAATCTTTTAAAAAATATTTCAAGAGCAATGAAAAACAGTCCGAGGCAAAGACCTCCGAATATTCCGATAAAAAGACCCGTCTCTATCGGGAAGGTATGGAGGGAATAGAGCG
This sequence comes from uncultured bacterium, assembly GCA_964350295.1. Classification (GTDB taxonomy): domain Bacteria; phylum Chlamydiota; class Chlamydiia; order Chlamydiales; family JAAZZY01; genus CAYGJM01. Next base: position 22,508 of record CAYGJM010000009.1, read on the forward strand.
TGACGAAAAGAATGGAGAGCAGCGTAAAGAAGCTACGGATAAAGATCAGGGATACGTTCATATGCAACAGCCTCGTCGGGTAGGAAATTCGGCAATATCGCTCATGATAGCCGTCATATCTTTTTTTTAAATATACAATTTAATACTCGTTATTGTTATAACGAGATTAAAAAAAATTCTCTTACGGAGGTAAGATGTTGGATCGATGCAGTCATTTCGTTTTGATTGTCATTTCCGGTGCCGTGTGGTGTTTGATCGGTATTTTTTTAATGCGCTTGGGAATGAATCATATCGTCGAGTCCATGCGATTTTATGAAGAGGGGATCTTTTCTTCTTCGTTCTCGGTATTTAAATATCTCTCGCATTATGTTTCCGATCCGAAATATGCCCTGGTCTTATTGGTGGGTATCTGTTTGATATTGGGATATTGCAAGGGACATTTTATTTTACAAAAGCGAGTAAAGGCCGGAGTGCGCAGGATTATGATTTGTCCGAATCCTTCGAATATAGGGGCCATTTATTCGAAAGGTTATTACGGGATTATTTTCGGAATGATGTGTTTGGGGTTTATTCTTCGGCGCTTGAAGATTTCCGAGGAATTGCTCGGAGCAATTGACTTAACGGTAGGATCGGCTTTATTGAAAGGATCTTTCAGTTATTTTCGCTATGCTTTGGCCGAAAAACGGGGGACTCTGGCCGAAGAGAAGTGATAGGGCGAGTTCTTGGAAATTTCATGGGCCCGGTAGATTTGTTCCGTAATAATGAGTCGGGTCATTTGATGGGTAAAGATCATTTTTGAAAGAGAAATGGCGGGGAAGCGGAGAAATTTATCGGGAAGACCTTCGGCTCCCCCGATAATGAAACTCAGGTGCCCGCCCGCTCGTTCGGCAGAAGTAAAAAAATAGTCGGCAAACTCTTCCGACGTCAAGGCCTTTCCTTTCGGATCCAGGAGAAGAACGTTTTTTTCCTTTTCCGCCCATCTAAACAATTGCTCGTTATCCTTGACCCAAATATAATCTACTTTGATATGACGGAGCAGTCTTTTTCGATAGAGGGAGAGGGCTTCTTGAAGCCACTCCTCTTTCGTTTTACCCGGAGAACAAATGCGGACGGTATACATTTTATGATCGGTTGGATTTATTGGAACCCGGAACGGGTCTGTTTTTATATTCCCTTTACTTCTTACCCGGTTGTTTGGTACGGGGTTTTGTTTGCGCTCGGCTTTTTGATTGCCCACGCGGTCCTTTCCCGAGTATTTTATCGGGAAATGGTAACAAAACGATCCTTTTTTTCCGAAAAGAAAAAAATAGCCGTTCATATCGATCGATTTACCGGAATACTGACGGCCGGTTTGGTTTTCGGTGCCCGTATCGGATACGTATTTTTCTACGGATGGCCCCTTTATAGGGAGGCTCCCGGAGAAATATTCAAGTTGTGGCACGGGGGGCTTTCTTCTCACGGGGCTTCGGCGGGTCTATTAGCCGCTCTTTTTTACTTCGTTCGCAAATATTCGAAAAATCTTCTTTCCTTTGTCGGTTATCTCGACATTCTCGCCCTCTCTGCCGGGGTCATGGCTTTTTTTATTCGTTGGGGAAATTTCGTGAACCAGGAAATTGTCGGCAGACCCGGGTCGGTCCCTTGGGCCGTATTGTTCGCTGCCCCTGCGGACGGCTCCCTACCGATTCCTCGTCATCCGGTTCAATTGTACGAGGCCTTTTTTTACTTGGCCTTGTTCGGGGTTCTTTACGGGCTTTGGTCAAAGAATAAATTATCGATCGGTCGGGGGATGGTTGCCGGATCTTTTTTAACGGCCGTTTTTACCTTTCGTTTCTTCATTGAATTTTATAAAGAACCCCAAGGACTCGTTATCCCGACTTATGCAGGGCTTTTAACGGGGCAATACTTAAGTCTACCCTTTATTTTTGCGGGAGCGGTACTGATCTATCGAGCCTTATTCAAGAAGGAAGAGCCGCAATACACGAAATCTCGATTTTAGCATCCAGAGGGAGCTTGGCCGCCTGAATCGTCTGACGGGCCGGTTTCGGATTTGTTGAAAAGGCCGCACCGTACAGAGCATTAACTTCTCCGAAGTCTTCCAAATTTTTCAGAAAGATATCGACTTTGACGACATGCGAGAAAGAAAGTCCTTCCGCCCGTAGAACGGCTTCGATATTTTTCAGCACCCGCTCGGTTTGAACGGTTATCGAAGCCTCGAGAAGCTTTCCCGTGTCCGGGTCGACGGGTAATTGTCCGGAAACAAACAAAAATCCTTTACATACAATAGCTTGAGAGTAGGGTCCGATGGCTGCCGGAGCCGACTGAGTTGTGACTTCCCGAATCAAAAGAAACTCCTTTCTAACAAGTTAGATAAAAAATATAAACAAAAAATGTAGAATATGTTATAATAAACTTATGAATAAAGAAAACAAAAAAAAGAAAATTATTTTTTTATTGTCTCGTCTGCCGGAACGGCGAGAGGCTGAGAAGAGACTTGCCGATCATCGTTTTCAGTATGATAACATTCCGGGAAAGGCTCTTTTTACCGTTTTCCCTTTTCGGGAGCTCCTCGAGCGCTCGGAAGGGCTCTCGTTGACGTTCAGCAAACCGCATTGCTACCGCGTCGAGCAGGAAGAAAAGACTCGATTGGGTCGCGAGCTCCGAAAAAATGCGGAAATCTCCATTCTTCAACGACCCGTTCGATCGGGTTATATGTTATTAATCAGTTAGTTTGCAGGCTGTTGACGGCCCCGTTTCCGTGTTCGATGCCTTCCAGAGCGAGCTGAAGCCTTCCTTGGAGTAAGGTTCTTTTGGCCATATCTCCGATGAGATCCTTCCATTTTAGAAAGAGCTGAAAAGGGGTCAATAAGTGCATGGATACAAGGGGCTCCAAGTAGTGTCTTTTCAGTCTTAATTCTTCAGAAAGGAGAGTCTCTTTTTCAAAAGACCCCTTCAAATCATTTAGTTTATGTCGACTCAAGAATGCGGTAAATGCTTCCTGATTTCTGTTGCACTCCATAACGGCCGAAGCGTAACGTTCCCATCGAGGCGAATGGAAAAAAGAGTTCAGAAAGCCGATATCCCATTCTTCAAGGGCATTTATTTTGTTATGAACGGCAACCAGTTTCAGAATCATTTTGAGCAGAAAAGCAGTTTCGATCGAAACCTTTTCTTCCCGGCCGTCTTTTATCTTTTTCAGGGCGGCAAGCATGAGAGGAGTCTGTAAGGAAGGATAACGATCGACCGTTTCGGCAATGGTGCAAAGTGCTTTCCGATCTTCCGAAGAAAGGTCTTCCGAAGGTATTTCAAAGTAAAGGGGATCTTGAATAAGGTTTTTACCGAGCTCGTTAAAAATCGACAAGGCTTCCATTTCGGCCTTACGTAGAATGAGAAGATGCTCTTTAAACAGGTGAATTTTTTCCCCCGAGATCGGTTTAGGGGATGAGGAAGGTGTCTTTTCCATAGTGTTAAACAGACTTGTCAGAGCTTCTTCATCCCATTGCAACAGGGAGGTAAGGGGTTGCAGGGAAAAATGAAAGTGCTTGATTCCGAGAGAGAGGATTTCATTGAGTTTTTGTTTGATTTTATAGGCATCGCTTTCCTTATCTTCCGGAGCGGTCTTTATATCCATGATATGAGGGGCGTAGAGAGATTCTCTTTTCGTACGGAGGGTGCTTCGATCTTTTGCTCGTAGGCGAGCTTGGTATAGGGCATCGATATATTTATCAGCGGTAAGATTCGAAAGAAACTGTAGCTCTTCGGCAATGACAAAGAAGATTTCTATTTGAGGATCTTCCCGGAATAGAGAATCTAAAACGGGTAATTTACCGGCTTCTTCTTTCCGTACCTGGTCCATGGCCATATGATAACGAGTTAAGAGGAGGCTTTTGATAGCCGTTATGAATTCTTCCGTCATTTTTTTGTATTCGATGTTTGTTTTTCTTCCGAAAGAGAATAGGCCGGTTGACGGCTTTTCTTCCGATAAGCGAACGGCTTTCGCAAGAGAAAGAATCGTATTTTTCAAAAATATGTTTTTTTCGGAATCCGGAACGGGGCCGAATTTTCGGAGGATATGAACGTCATTGGAGATCAGGTGGAGAGCTATTTCCCGCAGTACCCGGGCCGTTCGCACTCCTTCTTCGTTTGTTTTTTTCTCCGCTACGGTAAAGCCGGTTTCGGGAGAGTAGACGACTCGATGCTCGGAAGAAGAGGCGAGGGCTTCTCGCAACGGAGTAAAGTCCGTTTCGGAAAGAGTTTTATATTCCCGAAAGGAGGGCTCGATCTTTTTTAGAACGGAAGAAAACCGTTTGAGAAGGGAATCCAAAATTTTTTCCGGTTCTTGATGCGGATCGAGTTGCAGAACTTCTTCCAGGGAGCGATGTAAGAAATAGAGCCCGGTTCCTCCTTTTATTTCGATTTCTCGTAAAGCTTCCTCGTAAAGAGATGAAAGGATTCCCGACGAAGAAGAATCGCGTAGGGCTTCCCGCAAACGCGTGCGCAAGGGAGAATCGGTCAGAGATTCTTCGATAGATCTCTCTTTGAGCAAGCTATATTGTATGATCTCGGCATGAGGAGTTACTTCCGCATCGATACAAAGGAGATAAAAGGAGAGATCCTTTGTTCCCGACGTCCGAAAGTTCTTTCGAGTCAGATCCCCTATTTTTCGATCGGTTTCGGTCCGGAATTTCCGGAGGGAGATTTTTCGTTCTTCGGAAGAGGGGGAGGGGCGGTTTTTTTTGACAAGATTTTGATAAAGCTCGTCGACTTTTCGTCGTATTTCCGTCGGTTCCCTTCCGGAGTTCAGGTAGTAGTTTGCGGAATTTTTGGCTATTTCTAAGTCGTTGTAAATTAATGCCTGATTGGCAAAAAAATCACCTCTGGCCATAGGAGAACTCATTCTTAACCTCCAAACGGGACGCTCCACTCATTATACCGGTTTTTTTATTAAGTGTCCGGTAAAAAATTGAATTCAAAGAGGGAATTTCTTTTCGATGGCTAAAACGGCTTTTGCCGAATCGGTGTCGGCCAGAGCCAGGTTTTTGCGGATCTGTTTGATGGCAGACATGACGGTCGAGTGGTCTTTGGCAAATAGTCGACCGATTCGCATATAAGGCATTTTCAAGAGTTCTCGGCAAAAATACATGGATATTTGCCTTGGAAGGACCATTTCTCGGCTTTGGGACCGGCCTAAAATATCACTGATTTTGATCTCGAAATAGTGAGATACGGTGCTTAATATTTTATTTTCGTCCATTTTTTCTCCCTCCTGTTCTGCAATAAGATCGGCCAGTAATTGTTCGACGGCCGATTGATTCAGTTGTTTGGACTGAATTTTTTTTCCTTGAGGGAGTTTTAGATGAGCCCTTAAAACCAATGCACTTAAAGCTTTATATAAGATTTTTGGGTTTTTAATGAATTTTTTCACCATAAAATCCTTGGTTTGGGCATCCAAAGAAAAGGAGAGGAGTTTTAGCTTGAGTTCCAGTATTTTCTTCAGCTGTGACTCATTCGGAGATTTTAGAGGCAATACGATTCCCCACTCGAACCGGCTGATGAGTCGGGGCTCTACCTCTTTTAACTGTTGCGGGTTGCAGCAGGAGGTAAGAATGATCTGCTTATTGGCCAGATGGAGAGCATTAAACGTATGAAAGAACTCTTCCTGAGTAGCACTTTTATGGGAAAATTGATGGATATCATCGATTAATATGACATCGTGATTTCTATAGAATTTACGAAAATCGGACATGGTGGCCGCTTTGATCGATTGGACCATATTTTCGGTAAAGGTAGAGGCCTTTAAGTAAATAACGTTTACGCCGCGATTTTTCAAACAACGGTAGACGGCCTGAAGCAAATGAGTCTTTCCGACTCCTTCGGGACCGTATAAATAAATCGGGTTGTAAGCCGGCAAGGAAGCGGGGGAGTAAGAGTCAAAAAAGAGGGAGAGGAGGCGATATAGAACTTTGTGATGTTCAAATTCAATAAAATTCTCTTCGGTATTTTGGGGCTCAACGGGATCTAAAAAGGGTTGATAAGTGTTTTCTTTTTCTTTTTGTTCCTTCGGTTTTAACGGAGGAGGGAGATTGGCAATGCGAAGGTGGACTTTGATCGGTTTTTCATTTTCATTTTTAAACTCCTCGGCTAAGCGGGGACGGATGTATTCTCCGAACCATTGAGCCTGAAAAGAATCTTGCGCTTCTAAATAGAGGTTTGCCGCATCGAAGTTCAGAACTTTTAAAGAGCGAAGCCATCGGTCTACGGAACTTTTGCCCAGTTGTTGTTCTTTATCGGTTAAAAACCGTTCCCATAAACGCATAGATTTGAATTTTAGGCATTTTCGCTTTCAAGCGACTTCTTTTTCTTTTTTTTCTTATTCCGTTCTTCTTCTTTTTCCTTCGTTAAGATTCCGGAAGTAAGTCTTTGCTGGAGAATTCCTAAAAGGGATGAAGAAATAAAGTAGATATTCAATCCGGAAGGGAAACTATAAAAGACGAATGTCATAAAAATCAGAAAAAAGTTCTGAATGAGTTTTTGTTGTTTTTGTTGTTCGGTCTCTTCAACGGGGGCTCCTCCCACTTTTTGTCGTTGTTGCAGCCACATCAAAAGAGTGGAAAAAATCGGTAAAAGATGGAATTCGGTTCCTAAAACCGGGAGCGAGTGCGTCCAGGTAAATAAAACGTCGGGAGCGGTAAGGTTATCGATCCAGCCCTTAATGAAGGGTGTTCCTCGGAGAACAAAAGCCGATTTCAACAGATTGAACATGGCAATCAGAAAGGGGAGTTTGATCAGCATCGGTAGGCAGCCGCTAAAGGGGTTTGCCTTATTTTCCCGATAGAGTCTCATCGTTTCTACCGATATCCTTTTCGGGTCATCCTTGAATTTTTGTTGGATTTCCGTGATACGAGGAGCCAGCTGTTGGCTTCTGTGCATGGCTTTAATGGACCAGGTGTTCAGGG
>CAYGJM010000010.1:0-22207 GCA_964350295.1 uncultured bacterium
ATGAAAGCATTTGCAGCGGAAAAGAAAGATTCATTTTTTCCGAAAGAATCGGGATGGCTAAAAGAATGATATTCGCCGTTAATTGCAGTAGTGAGCGAGTGGAGTATTTGTTTTGCGAATGGAGATAGATTCCGGCAAGGACGTCCGTAATCGTTTTGGCGGTTTGCAGGTATAGGAGGTTTTTGAGATAAGGACTCGTCGCCGCTTTTTTCCCGATTTCTCTGATCATTTGTCCGTAGGATTGCCCGAGCTCGTCGGGGAGAGGCGAACAGGTTAACGTTTGATTCGTTATCTCGTTGCTTTCAAAAATATTTTTTACTTTTTGCAGTATTTCGGAAATATTTTCCTTCAAGGATTCATGAATGAATAAATATTTTTTTTACAGACAGATATCCGGCTCTTCCGAAAAAACGACCTCTCGAAATAAAATGTTCATTTCCAAGAGATAACTGCTCCAGGAGAATTCACAAGCTTCCAGGACGGTTCGAGAAAAAAAATGAAATAATTGATTGACTTTCGTAACGATCAAACAGTTGTATTGAAACCGGGCAAACTTTTCCCAAAAAGAAGAGGATGTAACGGAGGGAAGCTTCATAATTAAACCTAACGGGGAAAAAGCCCCGGCAAGTTAATTTTACGATATTAAGGAATATATTTCAATAAAAAAATAAACTAACTATTTGGCATTAAAATGCTTATTTTTATTTTTATTTTATTCGGCTTTAGTAGTAAACTAAGCCTCTTAAAAATTTTAAAAAAATAAGTATCCATGCCCGACATTAAATTTCTCAGGGAAAAGCCGGAAGAAGCCGAGAGAAAACTGGCTTCGAAGGACCCGACTATACGTTTGGAACCGATCTTGCGAGCGGACGAGGAAGTCAGAGCTCTCAAAAGCGAGGTCGAGGCGCTGAAAAATAAAAAAAATATCGCTTCCAAACGCATAGGAGAATTAAAATCGCGGAAGGAATCTGCGGATGACTTGATGCGAGAGGTCGCTCGATACGGGGAAGAAATCGGGGAGCTGGATCGCAAATTGCGTCTTTCCGAGGAAAAGTTTCAACATAGGATGGCCGAGTTGCCTAATTTCCCGTGCGATGAGGCAAAGGTTTCCTTAGATCCCGAAGACAATGTCTGCTTAAAGGAACGGGGATCGAAACCCGTTTTTTCCTTCCCGATTAAAAATCATTTGGAATTGAATGAAAAGCTGGGTCTTTTCGACTTTGAAAGAGGAGCTAAAATCACGGGAAGCGGATGGCCCGTATACGGGGATCGAGGCTTTCGATTGGAGTGGGCTTTGATCAATATGATGCTGGATTTTCATTTATCTCGAGGATTTTCTCCGCGTATGTTGCCTCTGATGGTTCGAGAAGAGATGATGTACGGAGCCGGCCAGTACCCGAAATTTAAGGACCAGGCTTATGCATTGCAGGACGGACGGCACGCCTATTCGTTAATCCCGACGGCCGAAGTGGCCTTGAATGCCTTGCACTATGACGAGGTATTGGAAGACGAAGACCTGCCGTTGAAGTATGTGGCTTATACTCCTTGTTTTCGCCGAGAAGCGGGAGCGGCGGGAGGTCGGGAGCGAGGTTTAATCCGTACTCACCAATTCAATAAGGTCGAAATGTTTGCCTTTGCCCGCCCGGATCAAAGCGATGAAATATTTGATGATTTCGTCGTCGGAGCGGAGACTCTTATCGAAATGTTGGAGTTGCCCTATAAGCGTATGTCTTTGGTGACGGGGGATATGTCTTTTGCCGCTGCAAAGACGATCGATCTGGAGGTCTGGTTGCCCGGACAGGATCGATACATGGAGGTCTCTTCGATATCTCATTGCAGCGATTTTCAAACGGCTCGATCAAATATTTGCCGTAAGGATAAGTCGGGGAAGAGAGGACCGGTGCATACCTTGAACGGTTCCGGTTTGGCCACTTCTCGCATTATGGTAGCCTTATTGGAAAATCATCAACGAGAAGACGGGTCCGTTTATCTGCCCGAAGCTTTGCGCAAATATCTCGGCGGGATGGATTATTTACGAGCGGACGGTTAATATGTTCGATTTATTGACGTTTATCAAGAATTCTCCTTCCCCTTTTCACGTCGTTCGGGAAGCAACGGCCGGTTTGCTGAAGGCGGGCTTTCGACCGTTAGATTCGAAAGAAAAATTTTCTCTTGAAAGAGGAGGAAAATATTTCATCGTTCGAGACGGTTCCTCCCTTTTGGCTTTTATCGTTCCTCAAGTGCCGAAACGAGCCGTTATTTTGCTCAGTCATGTCGATCGACCGGGTTTTCGTTTGAAACCGCAGGGTGAATACGTTCATGAAAATATGATTTTATGGCCGTTGGAAGTCTACGGAAGTCCCGTTTATACGACCTGGATGAATCGGGACGTGCAGATTGCGGGGAGGGTTTTCGTCGATCGAAACGGAAAGTTGGAAGAAGAAGTGATTTCCCTGGAAGAGTATCCGATGACGATCACGCAGTTACCGATTCATTTGGATAGAAACGTCAATACCGAAGGATGTAAGTTATCGGCACAGGAACATTTGCACCTCTTGGCCGGTCTCAAGGGGAAGGATTTTACGGGATCCTATTTGGAGAGCCTATTACGAAAAAAGATTTCCTTTACGAAACCGGTTCATCACGAACTTTACCTGTCTTCTTTGGATTTTCCGCAATTTTTGGGAGGAGAAAAGAATTTATTTGCGGCTACCGGCATTGATAATCTGTGCAGCGTTGCCGCTTCTCTCGAGGCCATCGTTTCCGTAGAAGAGACGGAATGTATGCCCATGATTTATTGTGCCGATCATGAAGAGGTCGGTTCGAGGAGCTTTTCCGGAGCCGATACATCCTTTTTTTCGCGCACTTTTCAAAGAATATTTTCTTCTCTGGGACTTTCGTATGAGGATTGTCAAATATGTGCCGAAAATTCCTTCGCTCTTTCCTTGGACGGGGTACATGCGTTCGATCCGAAGTACAAGGATCGATTTGAGCCTTCTCACACGCCTTTTTTGAACGGGGGAGTCGTTCTGAAAGCTGATTCTTCGGGGAGTTATGCCGATACCTCTTCATTATCGGCCAAAATAAAGCACTTAGCCGACAAACATCATTATCCCCTTCAGGTTTACATGAAGCGAGGGGATGCGCGTCAAGGGTCGACTTTGGGCCCCCTATTTCTGCAGCATACGGGGATCGAAACATTGGATTTGGGTATACCCCAACTTTCCATGCACTCGATTCGCGAGGTTGCCGCTTGGGAAGATTACCGTCAATTAGCGGCATTATCGACTCTGGCATTACGAGAACTTTCCTAGGAGGCAAAAAGAGGTATGGGCGAAGATCCGGAACATTTTCAGGGAAAAGATGCTTATGAGCACGTATTGGAAAAGCGAGCCAGGGTAGCCGGAGAGGTTCACGGAGATGAGTTATCGGATCATGCGGGTGCTTTTTTTGAATCGGTTGGGGAAACTTGGATTTTATTTTTGATTTTTTCAGCCCTTTTTGCCTTTTTTCCCCTTTCTGATCGAAAGGCGGTTATTCTTTTTATCGTATTCGTTTTTGCTTGGGTTCTTTGGAGAGGTGTTCGAATTGCTCGTGCAGGCTGGGCTCGCTTAGAGAGATTGCATCGGGTATTGGAAGAAGAGCGTTATGAAATCGAAAATCATCGAGAACAGGAAAGAGAAGAGCTTACGGCTTTATATGCGATGAAGGGGTTAAAGCCGCCTCTTTTGGAAGAGGTGATAGACGTATTAATGGCCGATGACGATAGGCTTCTTCGGGTTATGATGGAAGAGGAAATGGGACTCTATCCGGAAAATTACGAACATCCTTTAAAGCAAGCTCTTTTTGCGGCAGCGGGGGTTTTTCTTCCCTCCTTTCTACTTTTTTTAGCCTACTATCAATTTCCGGTGCGCGGGCCGGCCTTTTGCGGTATTGCGGGTTTCGCCCTTTCGGGTTGGATTACGGCTCGTCTGCAAAAAAATAATGCGATGCACGCTTTCGTATGGCATGCCGCTTCCGCAGCCCTGATTTACGGCTGTACTTATTTTCTAACGGATTGGTTAACCGGGTATTCGGTATAGACGGATGGCCAGGATATTGACAAGAAAGATGCGAGCGGACGGAAGAGTTTCTTTCTCTGATTTTTTCTCTTCGGGCAGAGGAGAGAATATCAGTCCGTTTTTGACGAGAAGCTCTAAAAAATGGGCCCGAAATCTTTCTTTAAAAACTTCTTTGTTTGCGGCCTTCCTATTGGCAGCGGCTTTTGTCTGTTCTTTTTTTCCCTTGTTAATGCCGTTTTCTTTTTTTCTTCGCGTCATTATTTATTTTCTGGTCGGAATTCCCTCTTTGATTCCGGCTTTGGAAGAGATCCGTTCTTTTCGCATTAATATAGACGTTTTGATGCTTTCGGCCGCCTTTTTATCGATTTTTATTCACAGCAGTTTGGAAGGGGCCTTGTTGTTGGTACTTTTTTCCGTTTCCTCTGCCATGGAAACATTCGTCACTCAAAAAGCAAAGGGGGCTTTAAACGATTTAAGCAAAATGGCTCCGACTTCGGCCCGCGTTTTGAATCAGCGAGGAAAAATAGTTGAAAAGTCAGTAAAAGATGTGCAGCCCGCCGACCTGATATACGTTCGTTCGGGAGAAGTCATTCCTCTTGACGGAGAAATAACGGAAGGCTCTTCTTCCTTGGATATTTCTCATTTGACGGGAGAAAGTATTCCGATAGCGGTTCGAGAAGGATCGGTCGTTCCTTCCGGAGCGGTGAATTTAGAGGGGACCTTGCGAATTAAGGTTACAAAAACCGGTTCTTATTCTACCGTGGCACAAATTATTCGCCTGATTTACGAAGCGCAGAGTGCCAGGCCCAAGCTGCAGTCATGGTTTGACCGATTCGGGGAAAAATATTCCCTTTTCGTGATCCTTTCAGCCCTTTTTTTTGCCATTTTTCTTCCCGTTTTTTATCCGGCCGTTTCTTACATGGGGCCCGAGGGATCCATTTATAGAGCTTTGGCTTATTTGATAGCCGCTTCCCCCTGTGCTTTGATTATAGCCGTTCCGATTGCCTATATCAGTGCCATCAGCTCCGGTGCCAAGGAAGGGATTATTGTTAAAGGCGGAATGATATTCGATACGTTGGCCAAAATTACGGCCGTTGCTTTCGATAAAACGGGAACCCTAACTTCCGGTATTTTAGAGTGTGTCGGCGTAACCCTCCCGGACGGTGAGAAGCCGGCTTCGTTGCATAAACCCTTATCCGTAGCTTATGCCTTGGAAAATCATGCCGTTCATCCCCTGGCAGAAGCCATTATTGCCTATGCCGAACGAAACGGTATAACGCCCTGCCCGGTGGATCGTTGTAAAGCCATTCCCGGTCGAGGTATCGAAGGAATCGTCCTCTATGAGGGACGGAACGTGCCCGTAGCTATCGGCAATGCGGACTATATTTCCGGGAAAGTCGACGCGCAGAGTCAAAAAATGCTGGAATCCTTCAAAAATGAAAAGGGTTCATTATTGACGTTCTTATGGATCGAAGGGGAAATCTTTCGGTTTGAATTTATGGATCATTTACGAGTCGATGCCAAGGGGGTACTGCAAAATATCAAGGAGAAGTTGGGTTTAAATATTTATATTTTGAGCGGAGATAACGAAGAGAGCGTGCAAAGAATTGCCAAGGATCTTCCCGTCGATAAATATTTCGGACTTCTCAAACCCGAAGACAAACCGGAATTGATCGAAAAATTCTCGAAGAGAGAGGGAATGGTTATGGTCGGTGACGGAATGAACGATACGCCCGCGTTAGCCCGAGCTTCCGTAGGGATTTCCATGGGGCGTCTCGGAAGCCATATGGCTATCGAAGTGTCCGACGTCGTTTTGATTAAAGATGATCTTTCGTTGATTTATTACTTAATTCTTAAGGCCAGAAAAACGTTGGCCGTCGTAAAGCAGAACGTTTTTTTTGCTTCTTTCATGATTCTTGCCGTCGCCTTGCCGGCTCTTTACGGAATCATTCCCCTATGGTTAGCCGTCGTCTGCCATGAGGGGGGGACCGTCCTGGTGGGATTAAATAGCCTTCGTTTATTGAAGCGTATCAAAAAATAAATTCTTTTCTTTTCTGTCGGAACGGGAAATCTTGACGAAAATAAACCCGAAGACTATTTCTTGGGAGAGCGACGGATACCGAAGAGAGGCCCCGATAGCATGGAAAAGATGCGCAATAAGTTAATGCAAGCCATTGAAAAAGAGTCTTCCGCATTTAGGGAGTGTTATTTTTGGCTGGAAAAATCCATGTCCGGAGATTTCTTCTCTGACGTGGGTTTTGAAGATATCATTCTCATTACCCATAATCTCATCGGGTTGCATCTGCAAAACTATGAATCTCATATTAACCTAAAGGACGGAGCCATCGTTCTTTGTCTCGAAGACCCTCAATCGGACGTTCGTATTTTAGAAAAATACAAGCTCTACGGGATCAAGTATTATTGTACTTATCGATCGCATGAAGCGCCTCCCATCGAAGGGGCAGATAAAAAATTATGTATCGTCATTCTGCAATTTTCGGGGATCAGAGAGCAGGGGGAACTTTCCTTTTCCGAAGAGGATAAAAAAAAGCTGAAGTTACATATTCGGGAAAGAAATAAGGCGGTGACCGACGAAGAGTTTGAAAAAATTATTTCGCAAATGAATTCCCGTTTTTTGGCCACTCTTCCTTTCGATAAGGTCACCCTCGCCATGGATATGTTTTTCCGTGCGCAAACGCGCGATAATTGTCAATATGAAGTACGCTATAACGAAGACTGGGAGCGTATTAAAAAACCGTCCATACAGATCGTTCTGGCTTGGAAAAACACCTCCAAAGCGAACTTTCTCTATCATGTGGCCAAATTGATTTATCGTCATCATCTGATTATGAAAACGGTTCATGCGGCTTATATCAATCCGCATACTGCCGAAAATATTCTGGTGATGGTGATCGGTTTACAAGGGAGCGATGATCAACCGGCTTGGGAAAAAGCCGACATACCCGATTTATTAAAAGAATTGGTAACGGTGAAGTATTTTGCCAAAGCGGACGCCGTTGATCAATTACTGGTAGAGCCCGGTATCGTCACCGGAAATTTCGGGAATTATTTGAGAGCTTCGAGTCACTTCATTCATCAAATTTTACTTCATGTCGACTCGTATCAATATACGCCCGAAAGTATAGAAGCCGTTTTTTGTCTTTATCCCGATTTAATGGTCGATTTGTGTCATATTTTCGAAAGCCGCTTCCATCCGGAAAAGAAAGACGACTCTCGCTATGAGGAATTGAAGAATAAATATTCCGATGCGGTACAGCGCTTGGATACGGGGAAGGAAAATATCGACGTTCGGCACAAGAATATTTTGAGCCAAGCCTTACACTTCGTGGTCTTTACCTTAAAAACCAACTTCTACAGAAATAACAAATCGGCTTTTTCCTTCCGTTTGGATCCGGAATATTTAAATCATTTACCCTTTGATCGAAAGGATATTTTCCCCGTCATTCCGTACGGAATTTTTTATATCAAGGGGGCCTCTTATTTTGCCTTTCATATCCGTTTCAAAGATTTGGCCCGAGGGGGATTAAGGACGGTCGTTCCGAAAAGAAAGGAATTTATCTCTTTGGAGCGTAATGAAGTATTTATGGAAAATTACTCTTTGGCTTTAACGCAACAGAAAAAAAATAAGGATATTCCCGAAGGGGGAGCAAAAGGAGTGATTTTTTTGGAAGTTTCGGAAGCCTTGGATTTGGAAAGAGCTTCTTATGCTCGCGAATTAAGAGCTCAAAATCTTCCCGAGACGGAAATCGAAAAAAAAATGACCGAAGCCTCTCGCATTGTCGGAACGGCCCTTTTGCATCAGGCACAACGATCTTTCGTAGATGCTCTTTTAACTTTGATCAACTGCGAGCCGGACGGGGCCTTGAAAGCCAAACATATCGTCAGTTATTATGCCAAACCCGAGTATGTTTATCTGGGACCGGATGAAAACCTGGGAACGGAGATCATCGAATGGATTGCTCAATATAGTTCTCGAAGAGGGTATAAACCGGGATCGGCTTTCATTTCCTCCAAACCGGGGATCGGAATCAATCATAAAGAGCACGGAGTGACTTCTTTGGGAGTCAACGTCTGTATGCACGAGGTTCTCAAGTATCTCGGTATCAATCCCGAAAAAGACTCTTTCACGGTGAAAATGTCCGGAGGACCGGACGGGGACGTGGCCGGAAATCAAATGCTGAATTTGAAAAAGTTTTATCCGAATACCGCGAAGCTTTTGGCAACGATCGATGTTTCGGGAACGATTTTTGATCCGGAGGGATTGGATTTGAATGAGTTGGAATCTCTCTTTAAACAAGAAAAACCTATAGGCGATTACCCTCCGGATAAATTACATGAAGGGGGTTTTTTACTGGATACGCGAGAAAAACAAGAAGAATCGGCCTATGTGCAGAAAACCTTGTGTTATCGAAAAAAGGAAGGAAAACTCGTTAAGGATTGGCTTTCCGGAAATGAAATGAATCATTTGCTTCGTCATAACGTTCACCGGACTCAAGCCGATATTTTTATTCCTTGCGGCGGTCGTCCGGCAACTCTCAATACGGAAAATTACGGTGATTTTCTCAACGATCGAGGAGAGCCGACGGCAAAGGCCATTATCGAGGGAGCGAACTTATACCTCACCCCTCAAGCTCGTAAGGAGTTGGAAAGTAAGGGTGTTTTGATTATTAAAGACAGCTCGGCCAATAAAGGAGGAGTTATCGCCTCTTCTTATGAAATTCTCTCCGGATTGGTTTTGAATGATGAAGAGATGGGGCGCTATCACGAAAATATTATTCAAGAAACGCTGGCCATTATCAAAAAAAGAGCCGAGGATGAAGCTCGTTTATTATTGAAAACGCATCAAGAACAGGGGACTCCTTTAACCGAGGTTTCCGAAAAAATTTCTCAGAAGATTAATTTTTACACCTATCAAATTCTGGATCATTTGGAAGCGGGATCGCTGTCCGATGATCTTGCCGAACCTTTGCATCGTTGTTTTTTGGCTTATTGTCCCGCTTTTTTACGAGATGATTTTCGAGAAAGGCTTTCAGACATTCCCGATTTGCATAAAAAGGCCATTATTTCTTGCTATTTGGGATCGAAGATCGTTTACAAGATGGGTATCCAATGGTCGCCTACCTTAGTCGGACTATTGCCGGTTCTTTTGGCCGATCCGGAGATTTGTCCGAAATTATGAGCGTTTTTCGGAAGTAAATCTTTGCAGGCCGAAAGCGGAGAGCAGAACGATCGATCCCCCGACGATTAAGGGCAGGCTGACGATAAAAAATCCGGCCAGAAATCCGCCGATCAGACAAGTAAGAATTTCTCCGAAAATTTGCATGGAGTAGTTCACTCCCATGACTTCCCCCTGAAGCTCTTCCGAAACGGAATGGGAAACCAGACTTTGTAAGTTCGTCGTGGCAATGGCCATGGCAATGCAGGCGGCGGGGAGTACGAAAAATAACACGAAATAAAAATAAGGAACGGTTAAGGCAATTAAGGTGGGTCCCAAAAGAAAAGCTCCGAGAACGGCAGACTGTCGCGTACTGAATCGTTTGGCCAAAGGCCGGACGATCAGTAGTTGTGCAGCTGCCAGAATAACGGCTACATAGGCGGCCATATCGGCTATCTCCGAGGAGTCAAAGGCGTAGTCGGTGACTAAAAGGACGGGATAGAATTGATAGAAGAAGAAGAGACCGAAATAAAAAAGAAAATTGATGAAATAATAACCCCTCGTCTTCGATTTGGAAAAATTATCATATAAAATCCTAATCCCGGAGAAGGGATGGAGTTTTTTATCTCGAAAAGGATTCGGAGCGGGTTTCGTTTCCGGTAAATGATAGAAGACGATTACGATCGTAAAGAGGGCCAATAGGGCCGAAAACCAGAACGGAAGTTGCGGGCTGAACCAGGAAACGATATCGGGATCGGCCAGTTGCCCCCCTAAAACGGGTCCTATCACGAATCCCAAAGAGGCTGCCATGTTAATGATTCCGAAATTTTTAACCCTTTGATGTCCGGAACTGATATCGGCGGCCGTAGATTGCGCAATCGAAAAGTTCCCTTCCGCATATCCGCACACGAACCGACTCAGTAAAAGAAGCCAAAAGCTGTGCATCCGAATGCCGAGAGCACTGGTGATATAGGTCAGGAAAGAAACGGATAAGGAGAGGGTTAAAATTTTCTTTCTTCCGTACGTATCGGATAGCTTTCCTAAAAGGGGAAGACCGAAAATTTGTCCTGCGGGGTAGGCCGCGAGCGTGAATCCGAGAAGAAGGGTTCGATATTTCAATGAGGTGGAAAGGGGGAGAAAGGGACTTGCCGGATTTAAGAACATGGGGGAAAAAACGGGGAAAGCCAGACTGAATCCGACGTATCCGAAGAAAACGACGACGAATACGGGGAACATCGGATGTTTTTTAATTCTGTGCATGTTCTTGCATTAACATTTTTTGCAAAAATTGTCCGGTATAAGAACGGGAAACTTCGGCGACTTCTTCCGGGGTTCCTTGAGCGATGATTTCCCCCCCGTTGGTTCCCCCCTCCGGGCCCAAATCGATAATGTGATCGGCGACTTTTATGACGTCCGGATTATGCTCGATCACGATAATGGTATTTCCCTTATCGACCAGGCCGTTCAAAACCAATAAAAGCTTTTCGATATCGGCAAAATGAAGACCGGTAGTCGGTTCGTCCAAAATATAGAGCGTTTTTCCCGTGCCTCGCTTGCTCAATTCTCGGGAGAGCTTGATCCGCTGCGCCTCTCCTCCCGACAGGGTTGTTGCCGTTTGACCCAGGCGGATATAATCCAACCCGACGTGTATGAGGGTCTGCAAATGATTGCGAACGGCCGGAATATTTTCAAAGAAAAGAAAAGCCTCTTCCAGCGTCATATGTAAGACGTCGGCAATACTTTTCCCTTTGAAGAGGATTTTTAAGGTTTCCGTATTGAATCGACGGCCGGAACATTCTTCGCAGGTCACATAGACATCCGGCATGAAATGCATTTCTATTTTAATTCTTCCGCTTCCTTCGCAGGCCTCGCATCGTCCTCCTTTTACGTTAAACGAAAAGCGGCCGTTGGTATATCCCTTCGCTTGAGAGGCCGGCAGTTTTGCAAAAAGATCTCGGATATGGTCGAAGATCCCGGTATAAGTGGCCGGATTGGAGCGAGGAGTCTTTCCTATGGGAGACTGATCCATCATAATCACCTTATCGAGATGCTGCAGTCCTTCGAATCCCGCACAAAAGGGAGGGATCACTTTTTCTTTTCTGAAATGAGCTTGCAGTCCTTGATAGAGGAGGTCGTTTACCAGAGAACTTTTCCCCGATCCCGATACGCCGGTTACGCAAATGAATTTTCCCAAGGGAAAAGAAACATCCCGTCCTTTCAGATTATGAAGAGAAGCTTTTCGAACGGTCAAAGTCAAGCCGTTTCCTTTCCTTCGCGTTTGCGGAACGGGAATGCGCTTCTCTCCTCGGAGATACTTTCCCGTTAACGAGCGCGGGCAGGTTAAGATTTCCGAGTAGGAGCCGCTGAAAATTACCTCTCCGCCGTGGATGCCGGCACGAGGTCCCATATCGATGATTTGGTCGGCTTTTCTCATCGTATCCTCATCATGCTCGATAACGATGAGCGTATTGCCCAAATCGCGCAGATCTTCCAATGTTTTTAAGAGTCTTTCATTATCTTTTTGGTGTAATCCGATACTCGGTTCATCGAGAATGTACAACACGTTTACTAATTTAGAACCGATTTGACTCGCTAACCTTATTCGTTGCGATTCTCCTCCGGAAAGGGTTGCGGCCGATCTTCCCGAATGAAGGTAGGAAAGTCCGACATCTATCAAAAAACGAATGCGGGAAAAAATTTCCGTATAGATTTTTTCGGCAATCATTTTTTCGCGGTCCGTCAGAGGAACGCTGCGGAGGAAGGCATCGAGTTCTTCCATAGGCAAAAGGGAAAGATCGTAAAGATTTTTTTCTCCGAAAAAAACATGGAGCGCTTCCCGATTCAAACGGGCACCCAGGCATTCGGGGCAGGTCACTTCAGCCATAAGTTCTTCTATCTTTTCTTTTACGGCGGCCGACTGTGTTCTTTGATAGCGAAAAAGTAAGCGGGGTAGGGCTTTTTCTTGTTTAGGAACGGCCCCTAATCCGTTACAGGTTCGACAGGCACCGTACGGACTGTTAAAAGAAAATAAGCGGGGAGAGATTTCATTAAAACCGTATCCGCACCGTACACAGGCGGATTTTTCCGAAAAAATATAGTCCTCCCCTTCTCGGTGTACGATAAAAGTACCCTTCCCCGTTCGGGAAGCCGTTTCCAGCGATTCGGAAATACGAGAGAGCATTTCTTCTTCGACCGTTAATCGATCGATGACGACTTCTATCGTGTGTTTCCGATAGCGTGCAAGAGAGATATCGTCATCCAAGTGTTTGAATTCTCCGTTGATGCGAACGCGTAAAAAACCGGCCTGTTTCAAATGATTCAAAACTTCTTTGTGGTATCACTTGACGCCGCGGATTACGGGAGCTAACAGAATGATTTTTGCTTGGTCGAATTCTTTGAGAATTTGTTTGGTAATGGAAGCCAGGGAGCGCTTCCGAATCGGAATGTGACAGTCCGGGCAACGAGCCTCTCCGAGACGAGCATAGATCAATCGCAAATAATCGTAGATTTCGGTGACCGTTCCCACCGTGGAACGGGGATTTTTGGTCCCTGATTTTTGATCGATGGCAATGACCGGAGAAAGTCCCTCGATGGTATCGACTTCCGGTTTATTCATAAGGCCGAGAAATTGTCGGGCATAGGAGGAGAGGGATTCGACGTAACGTCTTTGCCCTTCCGCATAAAGAGTATCCATGACGAGGGAAGATTTTCCCGAACCGCTCATGCCGGTAACGACGATGAGTTTATAGCGTTGAAATTCGACGTGAACTTTTTTAAGATTATGTTCTCCGGCGCCTTTAATGATAATGTTTTGCATGAGGAAAGAGCGTTTTTTACAGAGTATCCTTTTTTTTCGAAAAATCCGCAAGTAGGGAATCGACCGTTTTTTTCATCATTATCTCCCGATCCGCTTCCCGCAAAAGATAGCGCTGTAAGGAAATAACCCTCCTGGCATAAACAACGGCCGTCCAGACGGTTCCGACGGGAATGGAGGGAGTCCCTCCCGAGGGTCCCAAAATACCCGTGACCGAAAAGGCCAAGTCGGCCCGGCAGCATGCGGAAACGCCGAAGGCCATGGCCTCGGCACAAGGAGCACTTACGGGACCGTATCGTTTCAATAGTTCTTCGGGAACTTTCAGGATCTCTTTCTTACAGGTTTCGTCGTAAGCGATAATCGCCCCCCGCAGATAGCGAGAAGCGCCGGGTTGTTTGGAAAATCGAAGGGTCAGAGCTCCTCCGGTACAGGATTCCGCCAGAGCCAGGGAAATATTTTTTCGTATCAGAAACCGGTGAATGTCTTGTTCAGGAGATAGAGTCATGGACCGAAAGGGAATATCGTTTGAGTTGAGGATGTTTAGAAATATAAGGGAGATACTTTTTCCCCAGACGAAAAGAAGAAGTTAATTTTTGCGATTGATACAGAAAGGTCGTCGGTACGGTTCTTTCCCGGATGAAAGAACGCATTCGTTTCGGCAGGGAATGATTGGGATAGGACGAGGGGCGGAAGGTTTCGATTTTTTTCGTTTGGGAATCTTGGTACAGGTAGGGGAAAGAAAATTGCAATCCCCATAAAATATCTTCGGGATTCCGAGCAACCGGTCGAACGGAAAGATCTCGGGGGGAGAAGTGCAAACAGACGGGTTTTGCCGGCATGGAGGGCTTTTGCATTTTTATATTTCCGGATTCTTTATAGGGATAA
This sequence comes from uncultured bacterium, assembly GCA_964350295.1. Classification (GTDB taxonomy): domain Bacteria; phylum Chlamydiota; class Chlamydiia; order Chlamydiales; family JAAZZY01; genus CAYGJM01. Next base: position 13,937 of record CAYGJM010000010.1, read on the forward strand.
TAGGAAAGGGTCATCGGGTCTTCGGTAAACACCGGATACAGATTTCCGTTTTGCAGAAATTCAACGGGAGGAATTTCGCCGTTCATCAGATAAAGGACATATTTTTTATAGTCTTGCAGAAGGGAAGAAAAGGATATCCGTTGTTCCGCAAGGGGAGCCGTTTTACGTAGGGAGAAGGCTAAGGTCCCCGAAAAGGATTCCAAAAGATCTTTCATTTCTTCCGGATGAAGAAGGAGTTCGAAAGAGATCCATTTGGCAAATCGGGATCCTTTGTTATTCGGCAGAAGGGGGGGGAGAATCGTCGTATTCACGAGATAACGTCTTTTTTTCTTTTCTTACGTTGATGATGCAAAGTTGAACGACTCCTAAAAAAATAAAGGTATCGGCAATATTAAAGATGGGAAAATCGTAACTGCGAATTTGAAAAAAGAACATATCGATGACATAACCGTAAAAAATCGTATCCAATACGTTCCCGACCGCTCCGGCAATGATGAATATGAAAGGAATTTGTGTTTTTCGATTCGGGTTATAAAAGAGGGTGTAAATGAGCAAAATGGCAATGATCGTTAAACGAACATAAAACAGGGTTTGATGGGAATGCGGAAAAATACCCCAGGCCGCCCCGGTATTGATTTGATGATTCAAGGAAAAATTAATTCCCGAAGAGGTCTCAAAAACGGAAATGCCTCCGTAAGGATAAGGAAGCAAAATCCGTTGTATGATCGGAAGAAAGGTATGCGTCATCCATTTCACGACGATATCGGCGCTGACGATTCCCGAAAAAATGACGCAAAGAAGGCGAGCTCGCCGTTTATTCATAAAAGGTCTCTTTCAAATTTTTCCTGTGCCTTTACGGTCATGGTGGCATAAGGAATGGCCTCCAGTCGAGCCTTCGGTATTTCTTCTCCCGTAATGTCGCACAATCCGTAAGTATTTTCTTCTATCTTTTTCAAAGCCCTTTCAATTTGCTTCAAGACGCCTAATTCTTTCCCGGTTACTTCGATATTAATGGTTCGGTCAAAATCGTCCGTTCCCTCGTCGGCTTGGTGTTGGGAATAGCCGGTGGCTTCATCGGGTTGCTTGACTTGCTGCGCGGAGTTTTCGAGAGAATGAGACAATTTAGCGTGAAGCTCCTCCAAGATAGTTTTGAATCGATGAATTTCTTTTTGACTTAATGCCATTTTTATACCTTATGTTAAAAATTAAAATCAAATGACTACCGGAAAGTTTCGTTTACTTCCCCGGATCTTCTTTAAGAGCCGGCGAGAGATCCCGGTCTTTGGGATTAAGGGTCGAAATTGCATCTATGAGTTCATCGATATCTTTAAAACGGCGATAAACGCAAGCAAAACGGATATAGGCCACGTCATCCAGCTCTTTAAGACGATTCATAGCAATTTCGCCTATTTTTCGCGTAGAGATTTCTCTTCCTTGCAATTCTTCCGTTAATCGGGTGATGATTTCGGCAGAAAGAGCGCGAACTCTTTCGCGACTAATCCGGGTGTGTCGGCAAGCTGCTTCCAATCCGCTGATTAACTTTTGTTCATTGAATTCTTCATAGCGTCCGTCTCGCTTATGGACCTGAAGACCGGGCTCGAGCATCTCGAAAGTCGTGAATCGTTTTTCGCATTTCAGGCATTCTCTTCTTCGGCGAATCGCATTACTTTCGGTTGCGTTTCGGGAATCGGTTACCTTTAGTTCGGTATGATGACAATAGGGACACTTCATGATCGTTCGGAAATTCGATTAAAAATAGGGTAAAATTGTAATAGATAAGCTTATCTTAGTCAATTATTTAAAATAATTATTTTAGAAATTTTCGATATAACGACAAGAGTTTTTTTATTTTTTTTCGCTTCGGAGAAAAAATTTTTTTTGCTCGTTGATGTTCATTGATTTCGCATCCGGTAATGTGGCTTCCTTCTTCGGAAAAAGCGAGCCAAAGATGGGAGGGGATCATGCCGTTCGACGGTTTCGTTCGGATGAAATTGATCCGGGAATGCGGGAATTCCGAGGCTATATCCGTCGTTTCCGCAAGACAATCAATAGATGAAAACGAGGTTGCATGGGCTGAAAAGATAACGCGGGTTTCGGGAAATAAGGAGAGAAAAGAACGGGCAAAGGTAAAAAAGTTCTCGGCTTCTTCCTGTCGGAGGCGTAAGATGAGCAGGTCGGGAGCAGCCCCGTTCCCATTCGTGAGGACCGGATTTTTTAAAATTGATTCGGGAGAAGAAAGATCGCCTCGGATCACCCGAAAAGACTCGTTATAGGCTTTTTTGCGAAAGTACCGTTCATTCTCTGCGGAAAAAAAGTCATTCTCGAGAGGTAAAAGAACCGTTCGAATTCCCGATTTGGCAATTTGAAGGGTTAATTCCCTGTCGACGGGTGAGGAGGACGTGACAAGGAAACAAAGTCGATCGGCTATTTCTCTCATGGGGAGGGAATAAAACCGGAATGGAGAATAAAAGGCCATATTTTTTGAGTGAAAATATTTAATATATTGTAAATTAGTGACTAATAAAAAATTCAAGCAAATGAGAGGCTCAAGTGCTAATTTTTTTTGACTTTATTTAAATCTTTCGTTACAATGAGATTTATCTTTAACCGAAGACGAAGCCGTGAAAACCTTATCCGGAAAACATTTAAATAAGAAGGAACGAGAGCGTTCGGTTCTGTTTAAGCTGATTGAGTTGTACATTAAGGACGGTCAACCGATCGGTTCCAAGACCCTTATGGAGACTTCCTTTCAGGGCTTAAGTTCAGCCACCATCCGAAACTATTTTTCCTCCTTGGAGGCCGACGGATTCCTCTCGCAGCAACACGTTTCCGGGGGGCGCATCCCCACCGAGAAGGCTTATAAGACGTATGCCGAGGAGTATGTGAAATATGAAGGTATTTCCGGAGAGAAAAATGAGAAGTTAATGACTTTGGGTCTCCCGCAAAATAAGGAGGTGGGCACTTATTTGGGAAAGGCTTCGGAGCTGTTGGGGGAATTGACCGGTTATCCCGTATTCATTTCGGCCCCTCGTTTCGATCATGACTTCGTAACGGATTTAAAATTAGTGGTTATTGACTCCGGAAGGTTGTTGGCAGCCATTATTACGGAACTCGGGCAGATCCACACGGAAATTCTCTATACGGACGAAAAACCGGGTCATCATGCCGTGAAACGGATGGAAGAAGTCTTGCTTGCGCGGATAAAGGGGCGAGAGGTGACCGTCTCCTTATCGGAATCGGAGGAGAAATCGGCGCGGAAAATTTACAATGAGATTATGGTCCGGTTCATCGTGGGGTATGCGAATTTTACCCGGGAAGATATTTATACTGCCGGTCTGTCTCTTTTGCTAAGTTATCCCGAATTCAATAATCCCGAAGTATTTGCCGGAGGGTTGTCTCTGTTTGAAAATAAGGAAAATCTTCGCAGGCTTCTTCAAATCGGCTGCAGAGATTCTCATATGAAATATTTGATAGGTAATGACTTGGCGGAACATTGCTCCTCGGCCGGACCCTGTTCGGTTCTCGTGTGTCCTTATGCCTTGGGAGAAAAAATCGTCGGGAGTATCGGAATACTGGGGCCGCTTCGGATGCCTTATAAGAGTTTGTTCGGAACGTTAAAAGCCTTTTCGAAATATGTGAGCCGGGCTTTGTATCAAAGTGTGACGGATCATAAATTAAGCTACAGAACTCCGAGAGACGGAGGAGCCTATCTCATTGAGACGCAAGAGGCGCAAATATTACTAGAAGATAAGACAAGGGAGAAAAAATAGAATGGAAGAGCGAGAACGTGAAGAGATTCCGGAGCCGGCAGAAGAAAGCGTCGCGCAAGAAAAAAAGGATGATATAACGGAGCCGAAAGAAGAGATTTCGATTTCCAAAGAAGAGTGGGAGAAGAACCGCCGGGAATTAGAAGAAGGAAAGGATCGTTATCTGAGGCTTTTGGCCGAAACCGAGAATGTGAGGAAGCGTCTTCAGAAGGAAAAAAGCGATATGTTGGTTTATGCCAAGGAAGAATTGATTCGCGAGTTTTTAAATCCGATCGATCACTTTGGCAAGGCATTGAGTTTTAAGGAAAATTTATCGGAAGAGATGAAGAACTGGATGGTCGGTTTTGAAATGATTCTTTCGCAGTTTAAAGAAGTTTTGCATCACTATGAAGTGTCTGCTTTCGATTCGGTCGGAAAAACGTTCGATCCCGGACGACACGAGGCCATGGAAGTGCAAAAAACGAATGAATATCCGCCCGATACCGTACTGGAAGAGTATGTGAAAGGGTACGTTATGGGTGACAGGGTCATCAGACCCGCAAAGGTTCGAGTATCCAGGACTCTATCCGACGAGGGTCTCGAACAAACGGAAAATATACATTAAATAAGGAAGGTTCGGTATGACTGAAAAAAGAAAAAGTAAAATTATAGGTATTGACCTGGGAACGACGAATTCCTGCGTGGCGATCATGGAGGGAAGCTCGGCAAAGGTCATTGCTTCGGCAGAAGGGGGAAGAACGACTCCTTCGGTTGTTTCTTATAAGGGAAATGAACGTTTGGTAGGAGTTCCGGCAAAAAGACAGGCCGTTACCAATCCCGATAAAACATTGGCTTCGACGAAGCGATTTATAGGTCGCAAATATAATGAAGTCGGTGAAGAGGCTAAATCGGTTCCTTACAAAATTGCCAAAAACGGCAACGGAGACGTTGTTTTCGACGTGGACGGAAAGATGCTTTCTCCCGAAGAAGTGGCTGCTCAAATTCTCGTGAAAATGAAGGAAACGGCCGAAGCTTATCTCGGCGAAAAGGTGACGGAAGCGGTGATTACCGTACCTGCTTATTTTAATGATTCTCAGAGACAGTCGACAAAGGATGCCGGAAAAATTGCCGGATTGGACGTTAAAAGGATTATCCCGGAACCGACAGCCGCCGCTTTGGCTTACGGTCTCGATAAGGAAGGGGATAAGAAGATAGCCGTTTTCGACCTCGGCGGAGGAACTTTCGATATTTCCATTATGGAGATCGGGGACGGAGTATTTGAGGTTTTATCCACGAACGGGGATACCCATTTGGGAGGAGATGACTTTGATATTGCCATTATCAATTGGATGGCCGAAGAGTTTAAAAAAGAGCACGGCATTGATCTTCGAGATGATAAAATGGCTCTTCAGCGGCTCAGAGATGCGGCCGAGAAAGCGAAAATAGAGCTTTCCGGAGTCCCTTCCACGGAGATCAACCAACCGTTTATTACCATGGATGCGACCGGTCCGAAGCACTTGGCTTTGACCCTATCTCGGTCACAATTGGAAAATCTAACAAGAAATCTTATCGAAAGAACGAGAGAGCCTTGTTTGAAGGCCATCAAAGATTCCGGTATCTCCAAAGAGGATATCGGCGACGTGATTCTGGTAGGGGGGATGTCTCGTATGCCCGCCGTTCAGGTCATGGTTAAGGAAATTTTCGGCAGAGAGCCCCATAAGGGGGTTAACCCGGATGAGGTGGTAGCTCTCGGAGCGGCCATTCAGGGGGGAGTTCTCGGAGGAGACGTCAAAGACGTTCTCTTGTTGGACGTTATTCCTCTTACTCTCGGAATTGAGACGCTCGGCGGCGTATTGACTCCTCTTGTCGAGAGAAATACGACGATTCCGACGCAGAAGAAGCAAATCTTTTCAACGGCTGCGGATAACCAGCCTGCCGTTACGATTCGCGTCCTGCAGGGGGAAAGAAAAATGGCCAACGACAATAAGGAAATCGGTCGTTTTGATCTTACCGATATTCCTCCGGCTCCTCGAGGAACTCCTCAGATTGAAGTTTCTTTCGATATTGATGCCGACGGTATTTTACATGTATCGGCCAAAGACGTTCAGTCCGGCAAAATACAGAAGATACGTATCGAGGCTAAATCGGGTCTTTCCGAAGCGGAGATCAATAAAATGGTCAAAGATGCGGAAGTTCATGCCGAGGAAGATCGGGTGAAAAAAGAAACCGTGGAAGTGCGAAATGAAGCGGACGGTTTGGTTTTCCGAGCCGAAAAATCTTTGAAGGATTTCGGAGATAAAATTCCGAAAGAGGTCTCTTCCGAAATTCAATCGAAAGTGGATGCCTGCAAAGCGGCGTTGACCGGACAGGATCTATCAAAAATCAAAGAAACGAAAGAAGCTCTCGAGCAAAGCATTCAAAAAATAGGAGAAGCGATGCAACAGGCTTCCGGTACTTCCGGTGCTTGCGGAGCCGCTCCTTCCGGAGAGGGTGCTTCCTGCTCCGATAAGGGATGCGGAGATGATAAGATCGAAGATGCCGAAGTCGAAATCCTTGACGACGATAAAAAATAAGAAAAATTCTTGTTTTTGCGTCAAAAGCCCGCCTTGCGTAAAAGGCGGGCTTTTTTTTTATCTTTTTTTTTGTCAGAATAATCGTTTTCGGAGAAAAATATGTCTTTGCCCATACATTTCGTTACTTCATTCGGAGAAAAGGGATGGAAAACCTATGCCCGTTCCTTATTGGATTCCGTAAAATACTGGGATCCTTCTTTCTCATTAACGGTTTTTCATAATGGCCTCTCTCCGGAGACCCTTCGGGAATTGCCTCGAGGAGATCGTTATTCTTATGAAGATCTGGATCAAATGGAAGCCTTGCAGTCGTTTCGAATGAAGCATGCCGGCTATGACGGAAAAAGTCGGGGAGGTTTCCGAGGAAAAAGAGGAACCGTCGTCTATAACTTTCGTTTCGATGCCCTTCGTTTTGCCTACAAATCCTATGCCGTTACCGAAAAGGCTTTTGCTCTTTTAAGAGATCTGCCGGAAGGAAGGCGGGGGTGGTTGATTTGGTTGGATGCCGATACCGTCACGCATAGGCCTTTTTCTTATGATGACTTGACGAGTTTATTACCGGAAGAGGCCGATATCGTTCATTTGGCTCGAACCGGCCCGGGAGCCGATTATACGGAGACCTGCTTTGTGGCTTATCGTTTGGACGGAGAAAAAACGCCGGAGCTTTTGAAGGATTATCGTTGGATTTATGATTCCGGAGAAATTCTGAAATACAGGGAATGGCATGATTGTTTCGGATTGGACCGATTGATAGCCTGGCACTCCCATAAAAACGGATTGCGGGCTCACAATCTCAATCCTTTCCCGAACGAAACGCATATTTTTGAAAAAACGCCTTTAGCCTCTTTTTTGAGACATGATAAAGGGGATCGAAAGTATGCAGAAAAGAGTTTTTTCTCCCTACGCCGTTTTTTGGAAACGAGAAAATATAATAAATCTTGGATCCGATCGCCGATTTGAGGATTATACGGAAACGGTTTCTTTTTCGGCGACGGATTTCATGTCGGCAGCTATCATCAACGCGACAAGCTCTTTTAAAGAAGTTTCGGGATGCCATCCCAATTTTTTACGGGCCTTATCAAAGTTGCCGCACAGCGTATCGACTTCGGTAGCTCGGAAGAACTTTTCCGAAACTCGAACGACGATCTCTCCCGTTCGTGCATTTCTGCCGACTTCCCGAACGCCGCTTCCTTCCCAAACGATGTCGATGTCGACGGCTTTGAATCCTAATTCCGCGAATTCCCGAACGGTGGAGGTGATCCCCGTAGCCAATATGTAATCTTCGGGAAGGGGCTGTTGTAACATCAGCCACATTCCTTCGACGAAGTCTTTGGCATATCCCCAGTCTCGTTTCGCATTCAAATTTCCCAAAACGAGTTCTTTTTGCAGACCTTGTTTTATTTCGGCAATGGTTAAGGTGATTTTTTTAGTCACGAAATCCTGTCCTCTTCGAGGGCTTTCATGATTAAAGAGAATGCCGTTACAAGCGAAAAGATCATAAGCTTCTCGATAATGAATGACGCTCCAGTAGGCTGCCAGCTTGGAAACGGCATAGGGAGAACGAGGGTGAAAGGGCGTATCTTCCTTTTGCGGGATTTCCTTGGCCTTGCCGAATAATTCGGAAGTCGAGGCTTGATAAAATTTAGCTTTCGGACAGGAACGGCGAACGGCTTCCAGAAGGCGCAAGGTGCCGAGAGCATTGACTTCAAAGGCCGCTTCCGGTGTATCGAAAGAAACTTTTACGTGGCTCATGGCTCCCAGATTATAGATTTCATCCGGTTGAACGGCGGCTACGATTCGCGACAAGGAAGAGGCGTCCGTAAGATCGCCGCGATGCAAAATCAAAGCCGGGTGTTTTAAAACGGATTGCAGCCTTTCAAAGGTTTGCGAAGAATTTCTTCTCAGAATACCGTGTACTTCATAACCTTTTTCCAGGAGGAGTTCGGCCAGATAGG
>CAYGJM010000010.1:22217-28454 GCA_964350295.1 uncultured bacterium
AACCGTCTTGTCCGGTAATTCCGGTAAGTAATGCACGTTTCATGGATTTTTCCTGCTCATAAAATCGGCAGACAGCATACCGGGATTTCTATTTTTCGGGAAAACAAGTTTACCGGAAATCTTTTTCGAAGAGCGGAAGGAGCCCTATGCCGATCGATAGGAATAGGAGATCCCGGAAAGATCCAAAGGCAAGCAAGTCAGTAAAGGAAGGAGGGGAATGGCTTCGAACCCGCTGCGAATATTATTAAGAATTCCGTGGACGATATGACCCGTGCAAAGAGCGGCTCCGTCATAATGAGCGGCAGAAATTTCTTTATTACCGAAGTTTATCAAACCCAAAGAGAGCTCCGTGCCGGTACCTACGATGCCGATTGCAATTTGGGAAATAGAGTAAACGGTTCGTAAACCGGCACTGAGGGTTCCGATTAAAGGAAAGTAGCCGACCGGATTAAAAAATTTTCTTTCCGCATTCAGATAGAATCGATCCAACTGCATCAGTATTCCTTCTTCCTGATTACTTGAAGGTACGGTATTGATTTGTAAAGTCATAAAAATAAGACTCCGTCGTATTTACATAAAGATTTCTTAAAGTTTCATGATAGCAAAATCGAATAATAATATCCGGGAAAAAGAAGCTTTATTTATTCGAATTAAGAAATTATACTGCTCTCCGAGAAGAGGAAAGGTAATATGAGTTATGCGTTTTTGGATAGCGGGTTCGGTCGGAAGCTGGAACGATTCGGTCCTTATACCTTTATCCGACCGGCCCAACAGGCCATTTGGTCTCCCTCTCTTCCCGAGGAGGAATGGGCAAAGGCCTCCGGAGAATTCATCCGATTGCCTCAAGCGGAATGGTTATTAAAAGAAAAAGTAGAGGAATCTTGGATTTGTTCCTTGGGGGATATTCGATTAAAATTATCTTTAACCGATTTCGGCCACGTGGGAATGTTCCCCGAACATGCCTTTTTATGGCCTTGGATGGAAAAGAAATTACGGGAGAGAAAGAGGCCCGCGGATGTGCTCAATCTTTTCGGTTACTCGGGGGCCGCCACGCTTTTTGCGGTTCGACGGGCGGCTCGCGTTTGTCATCTGGATGCTTCGAAGGCCATGGTGCAGAGAGCTCGGGAAAATGCTTCGATCAACGGTGCGGAAGATCTTCCGATCCGATGGATCGTCGAAGACGTTACTAAATTTTTGAAAAGGGAAATCCAGCGGGGACGACGATACGATGCCGTTATTTTGGATCCTCCTTCTTTCGGAAGAGGGGCAAAGGGTGAGGTTTTTAAAATAGAAAAACACGTCCATCCCTTATTGCAAATGATCGACGAGCTGCTTTCCGATGATCCTCTTTTTGTCGCTTTTACTTCTCATACTTCTTCCATGACTCCCCTTTGCATTCAAAATATTCTTCGGGAGGTATGGGCTTCGGGCGAGTTAACGACGGGGGAACTTTCGGTAACGTCACACAAGGGAAGTTTTCTTCCCGGAGGAACTTATGGAACGCTCGATTTGGGTTAAAATTACCGGGATGCAAAACCCGAGCGTTAAGGGGGTCGTAAAACTACGGAGTCGTTCCGGTAGGAATAAGCAGGATACTTATCTGATCGAGGGATACCGAGAAATTGTACGCTCTCAAACGGGAAAGGTTCCTCTGCGAGAATTATTCGTTTGTCCCGAATATTTCCTCGGAAATAACGAACGGAATTTGATTGAAAAAATCGAAAATACGGGAACCGTGATCAGAGAGTGTTCTCCGTCGGTTTTTTCCAAGATTTCCTATCGGGACGGTCCGGACGGTTTGTTGGCCGTCGCCTTGAAAAAACCGGTTCTTTTGGAAGAAGTTTCCTTTAAAAATAAGGTTCCCTTTATTCTATTGGCCGTTGCTATCGAAAAACCGGGGAACTTGGGAACGATTTTGCGTTCGGCAGATGCCGCGGGAGCCGATGCGGTATTCGTGGTTGATCGAGTTACCGATATTTATAATCCGAATGTCATCCGCGCAAGCGTCGGAACCTTATTCACGCAGCCGGTATCGGAAGTTACTTCGGAAGAAATCATTCCGTGGTTACGCGAAAAGGGTTTTCGAATCATTGCCTCTTCTCCGGATGCACAAAAAAAATATACCGAAGTCAATTTTCAGGAACCGGTGGCTATTTTGGTGGGATCCGAGCAGTACGGCTTGCCGGAAAAATGGTTTTCGACCGCGGATGAAACGGTGTCGATTCCCATGAAGGGGGTAGCCGACTCCCTGAATGTGGCGACTTCCACCACTCTTTTACTGTATGAAGTGTTGCGTCAACGTGTCCGAGATTAAACCCGAAGATATTCTTTTTTCCGACGGTCATGTTTGTATTGTCGTCAAGCCGGCCGGAATCGTCGTGCAATCTTCTCCTTCGGAAAAAGATACCCTGGAAGACCGCCTGCGCCTTTTTTTACGTAAAACTCTCGGAAAGGATACTATTTATCTGGTGGCCGTTCATCGGTTGGATAGGCCGGTCGCAGGTCCCGTTCTCTTTGCTCGGTCGAGTAAGGCTCTCGTGCGCTTGCAGCGGTTGCAAAAAGAGCGAAAGATTCAAAAGTACTATCTGGCCGTTACGGAAGGGATACCGGCCCCTCGTCGAGGCCGCTTACGGCATTATTTGGAAAAAGAGGAACATAGGACCCGGGTCGTAACAAAAGGAGGAAAAGAGGCTCTTTCGGATTATCGCGTGGTGGCCGTAAAGGGCGATCGGGCTTTGGTGTACATTCGTTTGCATACCGGTCGTTATCATCAGATTCGGGCACAATTTTCAGCCTCCGGTTGTCCGATCCTCGGAGACCGAAAATACGGAAGCCGTGCACCTTTTACCGAAAAAGGGATTGCTCTTTGTCACGCCAAGCTTATTTTTACCCATCCGGTAACCCGCGAGGTTCTCGTTATTCGCTTTACCGATTTCAAGGATATTTTTTCACCAGCTTGCAAAATCTTCGATAGACCTGCGGGACGCCGATCATTTTCTTCCAAAAGAGCTCCTTAAGTTTCGGGCCGGGAAGATGGATTCGAGGAAGAACGGCTTCCGAAGGGAAAAAACCGGGCTTCCATCTTTTGGCTACTCCCGGACGAATGAATAAAACGAGCGTCGGAATGCGAAGGTTCGAGGCCAGGTGGGCAATTCCCGAGTCATTTCCGATCATATAGCCGGATTCATGCAGATAAGCGGCCAAATCGTCAAGTCTTTCAAAAAGAACGAGAGGGAATCCCTTTTTTTCGACGTGATCCCAATTCTTTTTTTCATTCGGGGATACGGTAAATTGGACTTCGTATCCTTTTTCTTTGATCTTCCGAGCTAATGATAGAAACTTTTCTTCCGGCCAATTTTTTTCCGGACGCAAGCTTGTCGGATGAATGATGACTCGTTTTTTGTACTTTCGATAGACGGAAGAGGGGGGCATTCCCATGCCGTTCGAGCGCTGAAGAAGAGGTAAATAAAAAACTTTTTTCAGACAGTCCATATAGATGTCGATCAAGGATTTTTTCTTCATGTAGAGAGGCTTTCCGTAAAGAACCAAGTGAGGGTAATCGAGAGAGGCTCCCGTTTTGGCATGTTTATCTCCGTGTTGATAAATCAACAGGTCATATTCCTTCAAAAGAGTTTCGGATTCCTGCACCGGGAAGTTCGGACGAATGTCGGCTCGAGGGAATAGATTGCGCAGTGTTAAAAGAGGAGTATTGTAAAGAGTGACTTCGTACCCGTTTTGCTCCAGGTTATGGGCCATGACCCGGAGAATCAGGCCGTCTCCCAAACGGTTTCCGGCAATGAGCGCTACTTTTCGGCTCATAAATCGCAAGCCTCCGGAGGCATCCAATGTTTCGGCTTTCCTCTCCATTTAATATTGCATCCGATCGGTGACGTGACGGCCGGGGATACTTCTCGATCGTCAAGGAGTTGTTCCAAGGCTTTGTCCAAATCAAAGGTAGTTGCCGCCGAAGGATCTTTCGGCGTATCGATCCCTCTTCCCGAATAGACGAGTTTTCGCCGGCGATCAAAGAGGAAGAAGTGGGGCGTTCGCAAGGCACCGTAATCTAAAGCCGTTTGTTGCGTTTCGTCGACGAGATAAGTCCAAGGAAATTTTTTTTCCTGCATCAGCGTCACCATATTTTCATAAGAATCTTCCGGATACGTTTCGGGACTGTTGGCGTTAATGCCTACGAAGTCGGCCTCATCGGCATATTTCAGGGCCACGCGTCTTGTTTCTTCGTTGGATTGAATGACGTAGGGACAGTGATTACAGGTAAAAAAAATAACGAGAGCTTTCTTTTGAGAAAAATCGCTTAATGTGTAACACTGTCCGTCGGTTGCGCGTAAGCGAAAATCCGGGGCTTTTGCTCCCGTCGATAAGGTATAAGACATATGGAAGTACCTGACTTTTTTTCGAATTATCGAGAGTATTTTAACAAGCCTTTTAAGAAAAGGATCATTTCATGGAAGAAAAGATCAATCGATCATTACGCCTGGCATCCCTCGCCGTGGATCAATTAAGGAAAGCGAAGAACGTCTCCTTTATTCGCGAGGTTTCCGAGGCCCTATCGGAAGCTTATAAAAAAGGGAACAAGGTCATTATCGCCGGGAACGGGGGAAGCCTGTGCGATGCTTCTCATTTTGCCGAAGAGTTAACGGGGCAATTTTGCAAGCCCAGAAGAGCTTTGGAAGCGGTCGTTTTAAATGATCCCGGTTTTATTACCTGTACGGCCAATGATTTCGGTTACGAAACGGTATTCGCCAGAGGTGTGGAAGCTCACGGAAAGTCGGGAGACATTTTTATCGGTTTGACGACCAGCGGAAATTCGCCGAATTTGATACGGGCTTTTGAAGCGGCTCGGGCAAACGATCTGAAAACGGTTGCCTTTCTCGGCAAGGGAGGGGGACGTTTGAAGGGAACGGCCGATTATGAAATGATCATTGAAGGCTTTTCAACGTCGGATCGTATTCAGGAGGCCCACATGACGGCTTTGCATATCATCGTGGAAATGATCGAACAGGAATTATTTTACCGTGAAGGGGCCCTTTTTTCCGCCGCTTCGGATTGTCCGGAACTCCATGAGACTCGCTGATCTCGTCGGGAATAAATACCTCGCCCCTCTTTTCTTTTTGCCCTCGTTATTGTACGGCTCGGTCATAAGATGTCGTAACCGAGCCTATCGGAAAGGCCTTTTTTCTTCCTATCGTTCGTCGGCGTTCGTCATCAGCATAGGAAATATCGTTGCGGGCGGATCGGGGAAAACCCCCTTTACCGATTTGATCGTGAAAGAATTCCTGAAAACCGGGAAAACGGCCATTTTGTCCGGAGGATACCGTTCGCAAGTGTCTCGTAAGAACGGTCCGGTCATCGTCGACGATCGATTTTCGGCTTCCTTTTACGGAGATGAACCTTATTTGCTTCATCGCAGAAACCCGACCGTTCCGGTGATTGTCGGAAAAGAGAGAACGGCTTCGGCAAAAATGGCCGAAGCTCTCGGTATGGAGTGCTTGGTATTGGATGACGGGATGCAACACCGAAAGTTGTACCGAGACGTAAATATCGTCCTAATAGACGGAAAGGATCCCTTCGGAGGAGAAGCTCTTTTACCTTTGGGTTTTTTGCGCGAACCCCTCAAGGAATTGAAGCGGGCCGATCTGATCGTGATCAACCACGCCTCTGAAAAGAGCGACGTTCTTGAAAAAACATTGTCCCGTTATACCGAAGCTCCCTGCTTATACGTACGTTTGCGAAAAGAACGCATTTATGATTTTTTGACGAATCAAGAGGTTTCTTTCGAAGGGGAAAAAATAGCCGCTTTTTGCGGAATCGCCAAGCCGGATTATTTTTTCCGACAACTCGAGAGGGAAGGAGGAGAGATCGTTTGGTCGGAAAAACGAGAAGATCACGCTCCCGTAGGCATTACCGATCTTCATCGGATGATGCGCAAGGCAAGGGAAAAGGGGGCCTCTTTGTTAGTCTGTACCGAAAAGGATGCGGTAAAAATCCCGGAAGGTTTTCAAGGCCTCTTGCCCCTCGTCGTTTTTTCCGTTTCTTCGGAAGTCATTCGCGGGAAGGAAATTTTGGAGAAAGTCTTATCTTTTCCTCGAGTAAAGTCGGTGAAACCATAGGCCCGCTTTTTTCGAAAGATTAATTTTTCATAAAGAAAAAGTTGAGCGGAATGACGGATTATTAGTAGGATGTATTTCTTTTTTATTAAGGAGTATCGTTCATGAGTTC
>CAYGJM010000011.1:0-28423 GCA_964350295.1 uncultured bacterium
CCGGGCCCTTTCTTCGGAAGAAGATCCCCCCGTTTTGTTGGACGGGAATATTATTTTTGCCCCGGTCGGGGATCTGGTGCCTCGGGCTCTCCGAAGCTTGGAAAAAGGGGGAACGGCCGTTTGTGCAGGAATCCACATGAGCGATATACCCTCTTTCCCGTATGATCTTCTGTACGGGGAACGTATTTTACGTTCCGTTATGAATTTAACGCGTAAGGACGGAGAAGAGTTTTTTAAAATTGCCGGCGAGCACTTCCTGAAAACACGAGTAAAAACCTATCCCTTGGAAGAGGCTAATCGGGCTTTGAGTGATCTGCGAGAGGGTAAAATAGCCGGTTCGGCCGTTATTCTTCCTTGAAATCGGGATTTTGCTTCCGTAATATTTCTATTGATCGATATGTAGGGCGATTACATAAAAAATGATCAATTTCTAGCCTTGAAAATAAATTTCTCTTCTCTCTATATTTTCCCTTCTTATCTTTACTCATAGAGGTTCCGGATGACTTCCGTAGATACGCTTTTTCAGTATTCCCTTCCCTTTTCACAGAGGCATCCATCAACAAGAAAAAAGCAAATAAACGATTGTATCACCTCTTCTTCTTCAGATATACCGACCTGGTATCATCAGCCTTCTGATTATAGATCTTTTTTCTATAACAAAAAAAATGGAGAAGGCTATGCGGTAAGGGACCCTTTTTTCAAAAATTCTTCCCGATCCCTTTCGGAGGGACTTTCTTTTCGCTCATTGCAAGATAGAACTCCTAAAAGAGTCATTATAAAATCTCTTAGAGGGCTTTTAGAGTCGGGAGAGACAACTATTTCTCGATTTATGTCAGAACACGCAGATGCCATACGCCATCTTGTTTCTCGATCTATAATTCAGGTCGTCATAAATGAACAATCCTCACCTATTCCCTACCTGGTGACAACGCGATATCGTGAAGGAGATCTCCATAGGTTTACGGATCATACGAAAAAATCTTTAACGAACGGACAACTCCTTGTATTGATGCGGGGTATTGTAGAGTCCGTGGACTATCTACATCAACATGGTATCGTACATAGAAATGTCTCCGGACACAATTTTTTAGTAGATGATCAGTTAAGGCCCAAACTCCATGATTTTAAAAGGGCCATGCATCTATCGGAAATAGGTAAAAAAGAGCTTCAACATGTTGTTTCCAGAACCATAGACCCTATCCATCAAAATCTTCTTTGGGAAGATGACCGGAAAACAGACCCGGATCGAGAGAAAAAGAATGATGCATGGGGAGCTTCCATGACGGCGCTTGGAGTGTATTTAACGGTAAGAGACAATTCTACTCTTTTCATTGAAACTCTTTCTGCTGATGGAGATGACACTGAAGAAGTGCTAAAAGAATATATGAAAAAATCTTATCAAGGCTACCTTTCCGGCAAACAAACTCATTACGAAGAAGATATTTCTAAAATCAAAGACGGATGTCAAGAAGCTTTTTGGAGTTGTCTTCATTTCGACCCGGGCAAGAGGACCTCTATGGTTAAAATTATCAATTATTTGCGATTTGCAGAGAAATATCTTGAAGAGAACGGCATCGCGGATGACATAGCAACAAATCTCCCGGATGTGAGCTGATCGTGTATTTTATATAATGGGTGTCGGAAAAACGCTTTCTTTAGAATAGGGCTGCCTCATTCTTTTTTATCTCGGATTAGAAAAGTCGAACGCTTCCGTAAAGAACTGACTTTCGAAAATTTCAAAATACATTGAGAGACATAATGATGTGAGCTATCTTATCGGCTAATTTTTGACATTCGGTATCATCCAAATGGATTCCGTCAATAGTACTTGGTTGAATACAAGATGCCGCATCCAAAAAATCACAACTCTCTTCTTTGGATAAATGATGATAGGCATCTCCTAAACATGTAGATTTTTGAATGGAATCACGATCAAATAAGTTATTGAGTTCGGGGATTAAAATAAGGGGGGGAGGAGCTATAAGCAAAACTTTCGGAGCTTCTTCCAAAGGCCCTTTATTACTATTTTTGACAAGTTGAATTAATTGCCGCATGCCGTTGACAATCTCCGGAACGGAACGTTTGTACTGCACTTGCGTGTCGTTTGTACCCAACATAAAAACAACTCTATTAATGGGATAATGAGCTTCCAAGGCGGGTGCTAAAAGAGTTAGCCCATTCTTATAAGGGCGATCGGGAAGCGTTGAATCCAAATTCGTGGTTCTTCCCCCCATTCCCTCTTCAATAACATGATATTTTTCACCGAGCTTTTTTTGTAAAATACTTGGCCATCTTTGATCTTTGTCATATCTTTTTGATAATCCCGTAATAGGGTTGAAGGTACCGGGAACGCTTCCCCAAGTGTTGGAATCTCCAAAGCACAAAATAGTTATCCTATCCATTCCTAACCCCGTATCAGAGAAAAGTCGATCAATTTATCAAAGAGATTGACGACATGAGAGAGCAGAGCAAGTCGATTCATACGGATTTTCTCGTCCGGAACAAGAATTTGTACCTTTTCAAAAAGTTCGCTAAGATAGGGTTGCAAGGATGCCAGGAAAAGAAAGGCATCCGAATACCGGTGCTCTTTTAGGTCCTTTTGAAAGGTAGGTTCCGAGGCAAGAAGGTGTTTGTGTAAAAGAATTTCCGGCTCTTCTTGGAAAAGAGAGGGGGTAATCGGGGTGAGTACGGTCGTGTGTAACTGTCCTTTGGATCGTTTGAAGGCTTCGATGAGAAGAGGGAACCGGGGATTTTTTCGAAACTCTCGTAAAGCGGATCCTTTTAAATAGAGTTCAAAAATAGAAAATCCTTTGAGAAGGGAAGCGATTTCATCGGGTTCCGAAAAATAAGAGGCCAAAACGGTTTTCATTCGCGAGCGAACAAAATCCAATAGAGAGGATAGGTATTCGGGGGCAATTTTCTTTTCATAAACTTCCGAGGCTTCGGCAAAGACGAGGTCCAAAGGAAGAAAAAGTTTGTTCTCGATCAGAATCTTTAAAATGCCGAAGGTCTGTCTGCGTAGGGCAAAGGGATCGGAAGAAGAAGTCGGTATCTTTCCGTTCAGGAAAGAGGCTAAAAGGTTGTCGATCTTATCGCTGACGGCCAGAAGAATGCCGAGGGGCGTTTTCGGCAGTTTATCTTCTTCGAAGCGGGGTAGCCAATGCTCTTCCAGAGCTTGGCAGACTTCTTCGGGAAAATTTTCCTTTTCGGCGTAATGCTTGCCGATAATCCCCTGGAGCTCCGGAAATTCATAGACAAGAGAAGAGGTCAAGTCGGCTTTGGCAAAACGGGCTCCGTCTCGGATGGCGGAATCGGTCAAGGGATAAGCAAAATATTGATTGATAATGAAGGCTATGCGTTCCAGGCGGTCGGCTTTTTCTTGCAAGGAACCGAGTCCTTCCTGAAAAGTTACCTTTGCGAGTTTTTCGGCAAAATGATCCATCCCTTCGCTCCGATCTCGATGATACATAAAAGAAGCATCTTCAAAGCGAGGAATCATGGCTCTTTCATGGCCTCGCTTCATTTTTGAGTGAGGCTTATGGTCGACGCAAACGGCAAAGTGTTGGACGAGCCTTTCGTTTTTCATCATGGGGAAGTAACGTTGATGATGAACCATAACGAGGGAAAGAAGTTCCTCGGGAAGTTCCAGGTATTTGGCATCGAACTCACCGACGAAAAGAGAGGGGTATTCGCAAAGTTGGAGGACTTCGCGCAGAACCTTGTTTTTGAAGGTTAACTTTGCACCCTGTTTTTTTTCGATGAGGGCTATCTGTTTTTCCATATTCTTCAGTCGTTCATTGTGATCGACGATGACATAGGCCTCACGGAGGGAAGTAAAGTAGTCCTCCGGTTTCTTGATCATTATTTTCCGGGGATCGAGCAATCGATGGCCGAAGGTGTAGTTCGAGGAGGAGATATCACCGATGCGGAAGGAAATAACGGAAGAACCGTGAAGGGCCAGGATCCAACGCAGCGGTCTCGGGTAAGCAACCGACGGATCCGACCAGATCATTTTTTCCGGAAAGTCTAGATTCTGAATGAGTTTCGGCAAGGAAGAGGCGAGAATTTCCCTCGTACTCGTCGAAGGTTTTTGCAGGGAGGCAAAGAGGTAGTCGACATTTTTGATTTGCTGAATGAATAAATCGGGATCTTTCTTATTCAATAAGGCATTTAGCGAGAGAGGCTTTTTGTCAATGGATTGCAAAAAACCGATGCCGATATTCGTCGGGGCTCCTTTGGCGTTAAAAGCTTTTTCAAGAGGCGGACCCTTTCTTTCAATGATTTCTTCCGGAGCCCCTTTGCTCAGGGCTTCGACGTAGGCCGTAATTCTTCGAGGAGACCCGTAGACCTCCAATGTTTTATAAGCAATATTTCGTCCTTTAAAAAACGATTCCAAACTTTCTCTCAAGGAACGAATTCCCGAAGGAATGGCAGCGGGCGGGAGCTCTTCGGAGCCGATTTCCAAAACAAAGTCTTCCGGAGGATCGTCCATATCGAAAAAATCCTTTTTCGATACTTTTTTTTCCGTTCGAGAGATTTTATATTCCTTTAACAGGGGGTAATGAAGAGATTCGCGCAGGGTGACATATCGGTAGGCACAAAGACAGGCTAAAGAACGGATTCTTTGAATGTATGCGGCCCTTTCCGTTACCGAAAGAGCTCCTCCGGCTTCCAGCATATTGAAGGCATGAGAGGCCTTCATTACGAAATCATAGGCCGGGAGAACCAGACTTTTTTCGGCAACTCTTTTGGCTTCTCTTTCGGAGGATTCGAAGATTTCCTTCCACATCGGAATCGAGGCCTCTTCGAAATTATACCGACTCCATTGTTTCTCTCCCTGAAGATAAATATCGCCATAGGTAAGGTCTTTGTTCCATTTTAAATCATAGACGCTATCGACTTCCTGAAGATAAACGGCCAGTCTTTCCAGACCGTAAGAGATCTCACCGGTGATGACCGGAAGGTCAATTCCCCCCATGGTTTGAAAATAGGTGAATTGAGAAATCTCGATTCCGTCGAGAGAAACTTCCCAACCGAGACCGCGAGCTCCCAGGGTCGGAGCTTTCCAGTCATCGTGGATAAACCGAATGTCGTGGGTCTGCATATCCAGACCCAGAACTTTCAAGGAATCAAGATATAATTTTTGAATGTTTTCCGGAGGGGGTTTAAAAATAACCTGAAATTGAAAGTAATGTTGAAGTCGATTGGGGTTATCTCCGTAGCGGCCGTCGGTCGGTCTTCGGGAAGGCTCGACGTAGGCCGCTTTGTAAGGTTCCGGACCAAGACTGCGGAAAAAGGTGGCCGGATTAAAAGTTCCCGCACCGGTTTCCAGGTCATATCCTTGATGGACGGCACATCCCTTTTCGTTCCAATAATCCTGCAGTTTTTTTATGATATCCTGAAAATAAAGCATCCTGATCCGTCGCCGAAACTATCCCTTTTAGGAAGGGGATGGTACTTGAAAATCGATATCGAAGCAACGGAAATCAAATCTCTTATAAAAATAAAAAAAGGCTTTTCTTTTTTTATATTTTATCTATCTTGAGAAGATATGACGAAAGAAACGGATATGGCTTCTCCTCCCGGAAACTTTTCCCGTGACCGGTATGTTCGGGAGAAGGAAGAGGGAATGCCGAAGATAACGGTTATCATACCCTCCTATAATCAGAGCCATATCCTCGTTTTCAGTCTGGAAAGTCTCTTTACTCAAAAGAATGTGGACTTCGAAGTTATTATCGTCGATGCCGGCTCCGAGGATTATACGCCGGCATTGATCGAAAGATACAAAGATAAAATCGGAAGGATTTTTTTCGTTACCCGTTATGATATTTCTCTGATGATCAATAAGGGAATCGTAATGGCTTCGGGCGAATATTTTTCCGTTTTATTTCCGGGAATGGAATACATGAATCCCTATGCTCTATCTCGGATCTCTCGTTGCCTTTCGGAAGGCCGTAAACCGCATCTTCTCTATGCCCCTTACTTGCCTTCGGAAAAAAGTCATCTCGGCCGAAAAAAGAAAAAAATCGGGAGGCAGGCCGTCCTCTATCCCTTTCATCGGGAATGGTTGAAACGAGCATTTTTTCCCAGCGATCTTTGTTCGATCTGGTATCGAACCGATTTCGTTCGGTCTATCGGCGCCCTTCATGATCGATACCCTTACGGCAAAGGATTTTTGGACTTGCTCTGTCGTATTCGAAAAACGCCCGGGTATCGCGCTCATATCACGCATCGAGTCGTTTTATGGGGGGATTCTCTCGAAGGCGGGAGATTTCGCCTTTGGAGGGATTTCTTCGGAGCCTGGGTTCTTATTTATAAATATTTCGGCTTTATCGACTTTCTTTTTTTTCCGTTTCGAGACAAGCCTTTTTATTTTATTTCCGATTTTTTTCAAAAGGTAAGCGCCCTTTTTAAAGAAACCTGAACGAGCTTGCGAAAATATGGAAGATCTCGTTACACTGAGAGGGGTGTGAAAGTAGCGCAAGAGGCCCGTATCCCATGACTCAAAAAGCCATTCGAATAGCCGTGACCGGCGGCGGCGGAAATATCGCTTATAGTTTGTTATTCCGGATAGCTTCCGGTGAAATGTTCGGACAACGACAACCGGTAAAATTACATATATTGGAGGTTCCCGAAGCCGTGAATCTCTTGAAGGGAGTCGAAATGGAATTAAACGATTGCGCTTATCCTTTGTTGGAAGAAGTCGTTACCGGTTCGAATCCGGAAGAAGTATTCGGCGATATTTACTTGGCTATCTTGGTCGGCGCCAAGCCCCGATCGAAAGGAATGGAGAGAAAGGATCTTCTTCGGGAAAATGCCCGCATTTTTATGGAACAGGGACGAGCCTTGGATCGTTCCGCTCGCAGGGACGTAAAAGTGTTGGTTGTCGGAAATCCTTGTAATACGAATTGTTGGATTACGATGAAGTGTGCTCCCGGGCTCGATCCGAGAAACTTTCATGCATTGACCCGATTGGATCAAAACCGACAGACTTATCAATTGGCCCGAAAAGCGGGAGTATCCGTCAAGGAGGTTCAAAGAACTTTGATTTGGGGAAACCACTCGGCAACGCAAGTTCCCGATATCCTGAATCCTCGGATCAATCAAAAACCCGTCAAGGAAGTGATTCGCGATCACCGTTGGTTGGAGGAGGATTTGTTTCGGAAACTGCAGCAAAGGGGAGCCGAAATTATCGAGGCCCGAGGAAAATCCTCGGCTGCTTCCGCCGCAGGTGCGGTTCTGGATGCGGTACGAGCTTTGGAGCATCCTTCGGATGAAGGAGAATGGTATTCGGATTGCGTCATCAGTGACGGAAATCCTTACGGTATTAAAGACGACCTTATTTTCTCTTTTCCTTGCGTCGGTTTCGGAAACGGAAAGTGGGACTTTGCTTACGGACTTCAGGTAGATTCTTTCCTGAAAGAAAAGCTGGCTCTTACCGAAAAAGAACTTCTGGAAGAAAAGGAAGTGGTCTCAAAAATGATGAAGGAGAGGACATGAGCGATATAATTTTTGAAATTACCAAAGATCACTTGGAAACCGGTTTAAGAGGGTATCCGGTCGGATATTGTCCGACCTCCTTCGTGGATCCGCAAAAAGGGCTGTTTTATATCAATGAACCAATCTCCGAGATAGCGGAATCTTCTCCGAAAGAGGTGATTTATATGCTTTATCATCAGAAGAAGGGAACCTTATCGGAAGTAGACTCCTTTTTTGATGACTTGCACAAAAGAGCACATCTTTCTCCGGAAACGCTGGCCGCCATTCGGGCCTTGCCTCAAAAAGGACATCCGATGCAGCTATTTTCTTCGGCCATTTTAATTGCGGGAATGTTCGATTGCAAAGGAGATTATGCCGAAGATTGCTTGGATATTATCGCTAAGATGCCTTTGATTGCCGCGGCAGTCATTACTCATCATGCCGGTTGGGAGATGGGAGCCTCTCATCCCGAACAAGGATATATGGAAAACTTCGTCCGGATGTTGAATGTTCCGAACGGCAATTATGATGATTTGTTGAGAATTTTTTCTCTTTTTAACGTTCTTCATTATGATCATGGCGGAGGAAATCTTTCCACTTTCGTCGGGAAAGCCGTAGCCTCCGGACTCGACGATATGTATGGCTCCTTGGCATCGAGCATGTGTGCCTTGGCCGGGCCCCGACACGGCAAGGCAAATCAAGATTGTTTGGAATTTACCAAGCGGATGTTAGAGCAATTGGGTGAACATGCCGAAGCGGAAGATGTCGAAAATCTTTTAAGGGAAAAATTAGCTAAAAAAGAATTGGTTTATGGATTCGGGCATGCCGTCTTACGCGTGGAAGATCCGAGAGCTTCGATTTTCTACGGAGTTGCCGAAAAATATTACAAGGATGATCCTCTTATTAAAATGGCTCTTTTGCTCCGAAAGGCCGGACCGAAGGTATTAGGAGCAAATCCGAAAATTTCCAATCCTTATCCGAATGTGGATGCCATTTCCGGTGCCCTTTTAACGGCTTCCGGTTTCCCTTATCCCGAATATTACACCGTTCTGTTCGGTCTTTCGCGAATCGTAGGGATTGCCATACAAATCGTTTATGAAAGGTGCCGGGCCCGAGAGGGAAAGGGAGTTCCGATTTATAGGCCGAAGTATTTTTATAAGAGTCCGACGTGAGCATTCGACATATCGATCGTCTTTTCCGGGATGCCTGGGCTTCCATGACCAAGAAGAAGGCTTTGGTCGTTTTTTTTACCCTTTGTTTTTGCGGTTTTTCGGCCGTTTTTTCTCGGGTGTTAGCACGAAACAGTTCGAAATGGATTGTTTTTATCTTAACCTTTTTACCGGTTTTTACAACCGTTTTCCTTTTATTCGCCTTAGGGATTTTTTTGATCAAGGCTCATGACCTTCGCAAGGAGACGGGAACGGAACCGACTCTCGGCAAGGTTTTTTTGCTTTCTTGGAAAAACATGGTTTCAGTCGTTTACTGCGCTATGCCCGTATTTTTGATTTATTTTATTTTATGGATGATTTCAGGGGTGTTTTTCCTGGTCCGAGGAATACCGAAGTTAGGAGAGTTTTTGAGTATTATTCTCTCTTTTGCTCCTTTTATGATTATTTTAGGTTTTTGTCTTTTCGTCTTCGTAAATCTGGTTCTTCTTTTTTTCATCCCTCCTCTCCTCTCCAAAAAAAAACGATCGGAGAAGCCTTTGTGGAGAATTTTATGCGATCGTTTTCTGGAGCGTCCGTTCATTCACGTTTTCTTCGTGACGATAGCAACGACTCCCTTGTTCGTCGCTCTTTTTTTGCTTATCGCATCGGCTTATTTAACAAAGATCAATTACTTTTCCTCGACGAACGTATTGTTTATCGGTTTGCAATGGTTCTTTTTAATGCTACCCTTCAACATATTGTTAACCCCGTTCGTTATTTTTTTCTTTCACTTTTCTTCGGAAACTTTTGATTATATTACCGAGTGTGTCCCGGAGTCGACGGAAGGATAATATCTTCGGCTAATTTTTTTGCAAAATAAGCGTGGTATAATAAGCCTTTCGATCCCATGGCCGATAGGATCCGCAGGTTTTCTCCTTCTTGCCGGGAAAAAGGCAAGCGATCGGGAGTATGCAGACGAAAACCGGCATAAATATCCACTACATCCGAAGAAAGAAAGGAAAAGCCGATTTTTCGAGCGGCCGGAAAGAGTAGCTTTTCGGCCGTTTCCCGGCAGGGGAGTTCGGTCTCATAGCTTCGTTCATAGGTACTTCCCAAATAGCAGTAGGAGGAATCCGCACAGGGGATGATTTGTATTTTCGGAGCCGAAATAATCCGGTCGGGAACATGGGAAGACTTTACCTTCAAGAGTTGCCCTTTTATTTTTGACGAAAAATGACCGGCAAAGGGCGTCTCGCTCAGAGCATGTCCCGTAGCCAGGATAACCGCATCGAAAGAGGGAGCCGAGGAAGTCGAAAAAGGCTCTTGAATAAATGAACATCCCTTCTTTATGGCCAAGCGTAAAAGAGCTTGCAGATATTCTACCGCTTCGACTTGATAAGATTCGGAGATAAGAGCTCCGGGATAACCGTATTCGGTTTTTTCCAGCCATCGGATGCGATCCGGATAGTGCAGACACGCTTGCCGAAGATAATGATGGCTTTCCGGATCAATGGCTAATTTCAAGAGGGATTTTTGCGTGAATAAAGGCTTTTCGGCATAAGAGGAGGCTTTGTGAAGAAGGGATAGGGTTTCTTGTAATCCTTCTTTTCCGAATCGGTTACAAATAGTTCTTCGTCCTCCGAACGGATGGAGCAATAAAGCCAAGGAAGAGGTGTTATCGGGCGCCGGTTTCGGGTCAAAAAGAGTGACCGAGTTTTCCGGATGCAGGGACAAATAATAATAACAAAAGGCCAACCCGGATAGGCCCGCCCCCGCTACGGCAATTTTCTTCATTTTTTCATCATAAAAATATCTGAAAGGGGTATATGATACTCGAAACTCTTTTATAAGAAAATATGGATCGCAAGCTTTTATTCTTGGGAACCGGCTCCTCCGGAGGCGTTCCTATTATCGGTTGTCGCTGTGCCGTGTGTCAATCGACTTCTCCTTATAATAAAAGGCTTCGCCCTTCCGTCTTGATCCGTTTGGGAGAAAAAAATATCTTGGTAGATCCGGGGCCGGATTTCAGACAGCAGGCTCTTCGCCACGGAATTGAAAATATCAATTCCGTTTGGATTACCCACTCTCATTTCGATCATGTCGGCGGCATTGACGATTTAAGGATTTTTTGTTTTTTAGAAAATAAACCGATCCACTGCCTCTTATCCGAGGTAACCTATGAAGAAATTAAAAAACGTTTTTTTTACCTTTTTGAAAAGAGAAAAGAGACCGGCAATCAAACGGTTCGTTTTGAATACCAGGTTTTGAAATCCGGAAGGGGAGAAATTAATTTTCACGGTGTTTATTTGAAGTATTTTTCTTATTTTCAAGGAGATATGCAAGTAACGGGATTCCGAGTCGCCGACTTGGCCTATGTTACGGATATCAAAAGGTATGAAGAAACTCTATTTGAAGATTTGCAGGGAATAAAAACGTTAATTATTAGCGGTGTTAAGCATTATCCTTCCCATCTTCACTTCAGTCTGGAAGAATCCTTGATTTTTGCCGAACGTACGAAAGCCGAAAAAGTTTACTTGCATCATATCGATCATGCTATCGATCATGAGGCGACCAATGCCGCCCTACCGAAGGGAGTGGAGCTGGCTTATGACGGACTCGAAATTATATTTTAGAGGAATAATCATTTGTTAACAAAAAAAGTACGGGAAAAAGCCCTCCTCGTCGGGTTTTATGAAAAGGGTTCGGAAAAAAAATTAGCCGAAGAATACTTGCGAGAGTTGAAACTGTTGGCTGAAACTCTCGGGATAGAGGAAAGTGAAATTTTTTCCTCTTTTTTAAAAAAGATAGATCCTTCCACCTATATCGGATCGGGAAAGGTAGAAGAGATAGCCGCCTATCTCCGCTCGGGTGATTTTACGGTCGTGATTTTTGACGAGGAAATTACTCCCGCCCAGCAAAGAAACTTGGAAAAAGCTTTTTCCCGGCCCGTTATTGAAAGAACGGAAGTTATTTTAGGGGTTTTTGCCCAAAGGGCTCGTACAAAAGAGGCGAAGCTACAAATCGAATTGGCCCGAGCAAAATATCAATTACCCCGATTAAAAAGACTGTGGACTCACCTTTCCCGTCAACGAGGAGGGGGAGTCAATATGAAAGGGGAAGGAGAGAAACAAATTGAAATCGATAAACGACTTCTTTCTAAAGAAATTTATAAGTTGGAAAGAGAACTAAAGGTCGTTGAAGAGCAACGCATGATTCAAAGGACGAAGCGTTTGAAATCATCTACTCCTTCTTTTGCCATTGTCGGTTATACGAATGCGGGGAAGTCCACTCTTTTGAAAGCCCTGACCGAAGCGGACGTTTTTATCGAAGATAAATTATTTGCGACGCTTGATACGACGGTAAAACAATTCATTCTTCCGAATCGTCGAAAAATTTTATTGGTGGATACGGTCGGCTTTATTCGAAAAATTCCCCATTCCCTGGTAGCTGCCTTTAAAAGTACTTTGGAGGAATCTCTTTATACCGATATTTTACTTCATGTGATTGACGTTTCCGATCCGATGGCTCCCGAACATGCCGAAGCAACCCTTTCCGTGTTGAAGGAATTAAAAGTCGATCATAAGCCGATGATCACTCTTTTTAATAAAATAGACCGATGCGAAAACCTTTTGAACGTTCAAAAGTTACGTTTGCTTTTTCCCTATTCGGTAAAAATTTCTGCTTTGACGAGAGAAGGTTTTGAAGAACTGTTTGATTGGATGACTCGATTCTTGAATCGTATTGCATCCGAGGCTACTTTTATCATTCCTCAAAAGGAATACAAATGTTTTTCGGAAATTATGGAGAAGGGAACGGTCGTCGAACATGAATATCGAGATAACGATATTTACGTAAAAGCCTTTTGTTCTCCGAAACTGATCGGAAAGTATCAAAAATTCAAAGTTTAGGAGACGATTTCGCCCAATAAGGTCTGATGGCTGAAGTCGGATATTTTTACTTTTTGCAGTGTCCCGATAACGGAGGGAGGGGCTTGGAAAAGGACGTTTTTCCAGCAACGGGTTCGACCTTTTATCTGAGAGATATCTTTGGAATTTTGTTTTTCTGCCAGAACTTCGTAGGTTTTTCCGATCATTTCCTTTCGGTGTTTTCGACAAATTCTATCCTGCAATTCGATAAGCCTTTGAAGGCGCTCCTGTTTTACTTCTTCGGGAATGGAATCCTTGAATCGAGTCGCCGGTGTTCCCTTGCGCTCGGAGTAGGCAAAAAGAAAAGCAACCGAGTACTCGATTTGCTCCAAAATGCGATAGGTCTCCAGGAATTCCTCTTCCGTTTCCGTGGGAAAACCGACAATAATATCGGTTCCCAAAGAGGCATTCGGAACGATTTGGCGTAATAGATCCACCTTTTCCAGGTATTGTTCCAAGGTGTAAATCCGGTGCATTTTTCTTAAAATGCGGTTACTTCCCGCTTGTACGGGGAAGTGTATAAACTCGCAAAGAGAGGGGAGGTCTCGAATGGCTTCCATCAATTCCCGGGTAATATCCACCGGATGACTCGTCATGAAACGGATCCGTTCGATCCCTTCGATTTTATCCAGGCGATACAGAAGATCATGAAACAGATGGCCCCATTCTTTTTTATCTTTTCCGTAGCTATTTACGTTCTGTCCCAAAAGCATAATTTCTTTATAGCCTTTGGCTGCCAACAGACGACACTCCTCTTCAATATCCTCCGGAGGCCGGGAGACTTCGGGGCCTCTCGTATAGGGAACGACGCAGTAGGTACAATATTTATCGCATCCTCGAATAATGGAAATATAGGCTTTTACCGTATCGTTCCTTTTGGCACCGGCATAGTTCAATTCTTCGGTAAAATGGTCTTGCACGGCCAAAGCTTTCGTACCCGAAGCCAGAACCTCATCCAAGGTGGCATTGAGGTGATGGAGATCATTGGTCCCCAGGACAAAATTAACGTGAGGCATTTTGCGAAAGAGAGCTTTCCCTTTCGCATTGGCCATGCATCCCGTCACCCCGATAATACGATCGCCGGAGGGATTTCGTCCTAACTGACCGAGCTTTCCCATGACCTTTCTTTCTGCCAAGTCTCGGATGGAACAGGTATTAAAGATCAAAAGGTCGGCTCCTTCCTCTTCCTTTTGTTCAATAAGACCCCGTCGTAATAGCTGGCCGGCCATTACTTCCGTATCCAATTCATTCATCTGGCATCCGTATGTTCGG
Organism: uncultured bacterium; assembly: GCA_964350295.1. Classification (GTDB taxonomy): domain Bacteria; phylum Chlamydiota; class Chlamydiia; order Chlamydiales; family JAAZZY01; genus CAYGJM01. Next base: position 13,826 of record CAYGJM010000011.1, read on the forward strand.
ATGTGAAAAGTCTTGGGTTCCTTCATCTTGTCCTTACAGGGTTGCCTTATGACTGAGTTTAATTTGTCCTCGGTCGTTAATATCCAATACCTTTACGTTCAGAGGGTCTCCCTCTTTGAAAAGAGATTTTAAATCTTCAATTCTCGTGTTAGCCACCTCGGAGATATGACAAAGACCTTCTTTGCCGCCCAGAATTTCGATGAACATTCCGAAAGCGACGATCGAAACGATCTTTCCCATATAGGTAGCACCGATTTCCACTTCGGCAACAAGATTTTCTACGATCTTTTTCGCTTTTTGTACGGCTTCGGGATCGGCACCGGTAATATTAACGATACCCTCATCGTTAATATCCATTTCTACGCCGGTTTCTTCAATAATCGAACGAATTTGCTTTCCTCCGGGCCCGATAATGATGGATATCTTGCTCGGTTTAACCCGGATGACTTCGATGCGAGGAGCCCATCGGGACAACTCCTTATGGCTTTCCGGACAGACTTCGATCATTTTTTGAAGGATGTGTTTTCTTCCTTCCTTGGCTTGAGCCAGAGCTTTTTGCATGATCGGAAGGGTAATACCTTCTACCTTAATATCCATTTGGAAAGCCGTAACGCCTTGATCATCTCCGGTGAGTTTAAAGTCCATGTCTCCCAAGAAGTCTTCCGTTCCGCTAATATCGGAAAGAATCGTTACGTCGTCTCCTTCGGAAATAAGACCCATGGCTATTCCGGCAATCGGTCTTTTTACGGGGATTCCGGCCGCCATTAAAGCGAGACATCCGCCGCATACGGAAGCCATGGATGAAGAGCCGTTGGACTCCAGAATCTGAGACTCCAAACGAATGCTGTAGGGGAATTCCGAAATATCCGGAAGTATCGGAGTCAAGGCTCTTTCTGCCAACTTTCCGTGCCCGAGCTCCCTTCTTCCGGTCTCTCCGACGGAAAAAGGAGGGAAGGCATATTGGAGATAAAATCTTTCGGATCCTGCCTCCATGGGGGTTTCAAAACGTTGATTCATCGTTTGTCCGCCGATGGTTGCTATGGCCAACGCCTGTGTTTCTCCTCTCGTAAATATCGAGCTGCCGTGCGTTCTCGGCAGGGGAGACTGAATAATATGAATCGGTCGAATCTCTTCGGGATTCCGTCCGTCCGGTCTGACGTTACTTTTCAGAACGTGGTGCCGCATGGCTTCCGAGGCCTGTCCTTTAAAGGCCATGATAACGTCTCTCTTTTTAAAAAGAGTTTGTTCTCCTTCAAGAAAAGTTTTTTCGACTTCGGCCTTAAGTAAGGCGAGAGATTGATCTCTTTCCTTTTTCCCTTTTAAAAGGATCGCTTCGTGTAAACGGTCACCTATTTTCTCCCGTATGGAAGAAATCAGGTCTTTCGGAACGGGACGTACCGAATCGAATACCTTCGGTTTTCCGACTTTTTGTTGCCACAGGCTTAGGGCTGCACAGATCTCTTTAATGACCTCGTGACCGAACGAGATGGCTTCCAGAATTTGCTCTTCGGTCAGAAAATCGCAATATCCTTCGATCATTAAAATGGCTTCTTTCGTTCCCGCCAAAAGAAGATCGAGAGTCGAAGTTTTTTGTTGTTCCGGTGTCGGATTAATAACGAAGTTTCCGTCGATCAGACCGACTCGAACGGCTGCCATGGCCTTTTCGAACGGTAGATCGGAAATCAAAAGGGCTGCGGAGGTGGCACAGAAGGCTAACGGATCCGGAGAGACTGCGTCATCGAAGGAGTAGAGGGTGGTGATCAGCTGTACTTCGTTAAAATAGCCTTCGGGGAAAAGGGGGCGTATGGGGCGATCGATCAGTCGACAGATCAGGGTTTCTCTTTGCGTCGGTTTCCCTTCGCGCTTGATAAAGCCGCTTAAGGTCTTTCCCGCCGCGGAAAATTTTTCTTGGTAGTCGACCCGTAAAGGGAAAAAATCCACTTCTTCCGAGGCTTCCGGACGGGCACACGCCGTTGCCAAAATAACCGTATCTTTTGCTTGTAACCATACGGCTCCGTTGGCCTGTCGGGCAAAAGCTCCCGTTTTAAATATTAATTTTACGCCGCCTACTTCTATTTCTAAATTTTCCTGTTGCATTAAGCATTCCTATCTGATTTTTTAACGCTAATACCCTAGTGGTTCGGGAAATTAATGAAAAGGAGTTTTTTTGGAGGAAGGAGGGAAAAAGCCTTTCAATTAAGAAAGGTCGAAAGGCTTTTATATAAAGATTATTTTCTCAATTTTAATCGAGTAATCAAATTTTGATATCTTTTCGTATCGGTGGAATTCAAATAATCGAGTAATTTGCGGCGCTGGCCGACAAGTTTTAACAAAGCCAAACGAGAAGTATGGTCTTTCGGAGCCACTTTCAAATGCTCCGTGATTTCCGTAATTCTTTCCGTCAGAATGGCAATCTGCACGTCTGCAGATCCCGTATCTTTTTCATGTAACTGAAACTTTTTGGTGATCTCTTCTTTAGTGCTTTTATCCAGAGACATAAGTTTTATATATTCTCCCTATAACAATTAGACAATTTTTTATTAGACAACCCGATGGTTACCAAGGGTTATTATACCGGAATGGAAACGATTAACTCAAGCCGTAAAATGTCGTTTTGAAATTTATTCACGGCAAGAGTTATATTCAAATTTTAAGTAAACGGTAAGAAAGTCGGGCTGAGGTATCTATTCGGCTTTTTCCTTTTTTCCCTTTCCGGGCGGAATCAACGGAGAAGGGATGCGGACAGCCGAAATCGAAGCCTCCGGCGCAGCATCCGTTCCCGGGGCGGACAAAGAGTCCGAAACGGGGACAAATGGGCCCCCGATGGTGCGGCTTAAAGCAGATAAACTCGTTAGGTATAGTCGAGAGGCTATGGTTTTCAGCGTTCTTTCTTCGGGCAGATCTTTGGGGTGTTCCGGAAAAAGATTCCGAAAGTCGGCCCGTTTTTCAAGTGCCGTTTCCAAGGGGAGGATTCGCCACCGATAATTAACAAAAGTTCTATTTGTTTTTATTCCTTCGGGATCAAGGATCGTAAAAAATGGTTTTGTTCCTCCCTTTTCCCAAAGAAGGTTCGGAAAGTTTTCTACAAGGAGATGTTTATTGTTCGGAAACTCTCGTTTAATATTGAAACTGTCCCAAGGATTTATAACCTCTTCCCCGGGGATCGGAGGGATTTCTCGACGATAAGGTGCAAGGTGTTCCAAGGTTCTCAGATCTCCCTCCAGGAGAAATAGTTCTGTCGGGTTGAGATATTCTTTTGCTATCTTCCGAGCCTCTTGGGTCAATTCCCGAGCTTCCGATTTTTCGTGTTGATATCCGCAATTCGGTCCGGAACAGGCGTAGTAATAGGAGGAGTCTTCAACGGGAAGAACGGAGACATTTGCGGAAGGAATGGACATAGTATGTTTCTCGTGTTTTTAAGATAAAAAATCAGAGAAGAGTCTCCCTTTTTTTATTTTTTTTGGCAATATCTTTACATAGAAATAGTTTTTTCTTGTTTTTGAATCGAAAAGGCATTCTTCGGTCGGAAAAAATCGGCTTCGATATTGATTTTTTTTTGAATTCCCTATATCAACGTAACCCAAGGAAAAAAGTTTCATTTTTAAAATTCGGCGATAGAGGAAAGGTCCGTTTCATGGTTGAAAATCATCCCGTTCGATTCATAGATAAAATTCAGTTTTCGGCCGTTGTCGGTCCTTTAATTGTCTTGTTGACATTGACCGGTGCTTTTTTACACGGTTCTCGTTCCGCTTGGTATCTCTATCCGATTACCTTCATCGGCATGCCCGTTTGTTGGAAATGGGGCGTTCGAGGACTTGCAGGAGTTCTTGCCGCTCTTTTCGTTTTTGTCACCGGCTATCACTTTTTCGGATCTCTGATTGATCCTTGGTGGCAGATCGGTTCCGGATGGAGTCTTGCTTTGGGATTGTTTACGACGCATTTGGGTTTCGAGGAATTGAAACAAATGATGACCCGACAACAGTTGGAATCACAAAGTCGTTTGGAAAATCTTTTATCGATAGACGAGGATTTCAATCGGGCACAAAAAAAATGGAATCGACAGGAGATTTCCTTTAAAGAGGAGATTCTTGCGAAAAAAGAAGCGATCTCTTCTTTGCGTGCGGAAGTAGAGGCCTATGAAAAATTGATTTCCGAGGTAAGAAAAGATTTTTCCGAACTTCAGAAAGACAATATTCGTCTCTTGCAGGATGCGGAAAATCGAGGCAGGGAATTATCGGCTGCCGAGCAAAAAAATCTTTTCATTCGTCGGCAAAGTATGGACTTGGAAAAACGATTAGAGCAAAGCCAATCGGAACGAGAAGTGCGTTTGCAAAAGGAAAAAGAGAGTTTTCGGGAACGACTGGCTGAAAAAGAGGCGGTAATAGAAACTTTAAGAGACGATTTGTTGCAGAGAGAGAAAACGGAAAGGGAGTTCTCGGAAGAGATATCTCGAAAAAATTTATCCCTAAGGGATTTGCGATCGGCTTTGGAAGATAAGGTTTCTCGAGCGGAGGCTTTGGGAGAGAAAGTATTGGCCTGCGAAGCAGCCATAGAGCACGGAAGAGAAGATAGAAAGCGCATGTCCGAAGAAATCGAGACCCTTTGTCGGGATATTTCCGTAAAGGAAAAAGAAAGCGTCTCTTTGAAACGACAATTGGAAAAAACGGAACGAGACCTGGTTGCTTCCGAGAAACTGTACGGGGAGAAAACGGCTCTTTTCCGCGAAGAAAAACGACGATTCGATGCGGCCTTGGCCGATGAACAAAAAGGTCGAAGGGTGATCGAAGAGAGTCTGCAACGCCAACTTAAAGAAACCGAAAGGCTAAGAGAAGAGGTAAAGGGACGAGAGGTCGAAAAAGCTTCTTTAAAAGAAGAGATCAGAAGAGGAGAGGCCTTACTGGCCGACCTGCGCGAGGAATATGAGAAAGTGCTGGATAATGAGTCGGCCTTTAAGGAGCTTCGTTTCCGGGAACTGGAAAAATTGAATGAGGCGCGTTCGGATCTTTATCAGGCCTCTCTGGATAGGGAATCATTGCAAAAGAAGGCTTCGAAGGCTTTCGTCATCAAAGACAGACCCTTACAAAAAGAGCATTGGCTCTTCCGTATGGAAGAAATTCTCAAAACGGGTGTCGGAAAGACGAAACTGTTGCATCAACTGCCCAAAGATCTCTCCGATGAAATCGTCTCTTTTCGCCGGTTAAAGGCCATGTATAAGCAAACAAGAGAACAGTTCGAAGAAAAATCTCGTTTATTGGAAAAGGCGAGAGAGGAATTGTTTGAAAAGGAAACGATTCTTTTGGAATGGCAACGTAAAGAAGAAGAAAAAGCCTTAAAAGAACCTTCGGCCCTTGAAAAGGCATTGGAAGCGAGCGTTAAGGAAAAAGAAGAAGAAGCCGGAATGATGGAAGAAGAAATTCGTCTGTTGAACGGCATGATTTCCGGAATCCTTCGCTAAAAGTCTTTTTGAAAGGAATTTTTTCTTTTTATATCGGATTTATGATAAACTTTTCTCCTTTTTCTCAAGGAGACCCATGAATATTACCATCCCCGGAAACATCACCGATTTATTTCCTCAAACCTCCTCCTCTTTCTTTTTTCCTTCTTTCGGACAAAATCCTCCTCCTCCGGGAGGGTATCCTTCCTTCGGAGAAGTTCAGGTTTTTTCCTTGACCTGTTTGAAAAACTTCGGAATTCCTTTGGAAAAATTCGTTTCTCTTCTCGAACAATGGAAGGAAGCTTTATCGGAATGGTTATTTTTCCCGGTTACGGTTGATTCGAAAGTATGGAAAAAGGATGGCATCCCTGACTTAATCGGTGATATTTCTCGTTGGATAACTCCCGTTTTTACGGAATATACGGTTTATCCGGCTTTTGAAGCTTCCGACTATAGTCAACAACAATGTTTGGATTATTTGCAAGAGAACGAAATAAAACCGGAAGCCTCCATTTTTACGGAAATTTTACGAACGGCTCTTCGAAAAGGATATGAGGATGTTCTCTTTTTTTTAAAAGGGAACAAGATTATTTCTCTGACGACTTTTCTTTTGGAGGGGCAGCCCCTTTATTATCATGCGGCAGCACATGGTAAAACGGAATTATTAAAGCTGTTCGATCTTTGGTTGAAAGAGGAGGGGAAGACTCTTTTAGAGGTTTTATTTTGGAAAGAGAACGGAGATCCCGTTGCTTATACGGATTCCTGTTTGTCACCGATTGTCGAGAACGGGGATGGCAATACGGTTGTTTTTTTACGAAACTTGACTTTCCGACACCCGGATGAAAAGGAATCGGCTCCATTGTTCGCCAGAATCGAACGAGAGGCTTGCCATCTGGCTTGCGATAAGGATAATGCCATTTTTTTACAAGCTTATCGGGAGGCAAAAGAGCTGGATTTGCGTTCGAAACCTCGCCAAGCCGTTTATTACATTGAATCGCCTATTTTTTCACGAATTTTAGAGCCGGGAGTCGATAAGCAAATGATTTTTTATGCTTTGGAGGGGGATAAGAAAAATGTTTTCTCTTATTTTCTTCCCGAAATAATTCGCCTGGAAAAAATGGGAAAACTTTTTTTACATAATCGGGAAACGGGAGATTTGCTTTCTTCCATTATAGCAACCGGAAATCCGAACTTATTTCGCATGTATAGGGATGCTTTGCTCGATGAAAACACCTCTTCGGAAGATATACGGGTCATCATAAGAGAAAAGGTTCTGCATAATCCTCCGGCTTTGTCCGGATTGTTGAAGTCGACGACAAGAGAGGGGCAGCCGTTCCGAGATTTTATCAATGAATATGATATTCCTTTAAAAGATTTGTCAAAGATGCATTTGGTTTCCCTGTTGTCTCTCGCCGCCGATCAAAACAATTGGGAGGATTTTCGCCTTATCCAAGAAAGGGCAAACCTTAACTTTGAAACTATTTGTTCGGATTTTCAGAAAGCGAAAAAAAATGAATCCCTTCTACATGAGATTATTTTTCAAGGAAGCTCTTCTTTAATAGAGTATTTTTATACAACGCACGGAGAATTGATTTTTAACATTCAAGATCTTTTAGGCAGAAGTATTTTAGGTATCGCGGCACATAAAGGTTTTATAAGGATTTTTAAAAACATACCCCCGCTTTTATGGAAAAAAGAACGGGGTGAGAAAAAGAAGGTAGAAGAATGGTTTCCGCCGGTAGCAAAGGAGGATAATCATATTTTGCAATTCTTAATCGATGAGGGCTTTCCTCTTCGGGATTATCAGAATCTTTTTTTGTTTATGGTTGGCATTTGTATCGATACCAATCCGGACTTGTTGTCTTTCTTAAAAAATCAGGGCATCGATCTGATAGATCTTTTTTTTACTCCTTACGGCTTGGAGGTATTAGATGAATTTACCCCGGAAAATCGGCAGATATTCTTTCAAAAAATGACGGATCTTTATCTTACCGATGAATTGTTGCAAAAAAAAGAGGGTATTCGTTCAATCCTGACGGATCCCGTTCTCATAGATATTTTTGTGAAAAAGTGGCTGCGGGAGGAAAAAACATGGGCTGAGTTTTTCGCATGCTCGCTCGATGAAGAGGGGAACGGCATTCTTCATTTGTTAGCCTCCTCTCCGGAGGGCTTGGCAAAAATAAAAGGCGAGCTAATAAGAGGAAACCTGAAAAAAGAAGATTTATTCAGGAATCGGAATCAAAAGGGACAATTACCCATAAGCATAGCGATAAAACATCTTCCGAAGGAAGAATTATGCGCATTTCTCTCTGTTTGCAAAGGGGAAGATTTATCTACTCTTTTTGATCATGTTGATGCAAGGAGCGATCTTGCCCCGACGGAAAAAAAACAAATTAAGGGTTATTTGAATCGTTTATAAATCGTATACAAAAAAGCACTATTGCGATTAGGATGAGAAAAATTTCTTTTTGAGGATCGAAAGATGCCTTTTTATCGTTTTCGTTCGGATAAAAGTCTGGAAACCGGTTTGTCCGGAGATTTGATTTTACAGACCCCCCTATTGAATAAAGGAACGGCTTTTACCGAAAGAGAGCGGGAGGAATTGGGACTGAACGGCTTGCTACCTCTTCGTTCCGCAACGATTGACGAGCAGGTGGCTCATTGTTATGCGGAATATCAAAAAAAAAATACCCGTCTCGGAAAGCATATTTATTTAAGAAGCCTGCAAGATAGGAACGAAACTCTTTTTTATCGCTTACTGCGTACGCACATCGGAGAGATGTTGGAGATCGTTTATACTCCGGTCGTCGGAGAGGCTTGTCAGCATTTCAGTGAAATCTATCGGAAACCGCGCGGACTTTTTATTGCCTATCCGGATCGTAATCGCATTCCCGAAATTTTGAATAACTGTTCTCTTCCGGAAGTGCGGGCCATCGTCGTTACCGACGGAGGACGTATTTTGGGATTGGGTGACCAGGGAGCGGGAGGAATGGGTATTCCCATCGGAAAAATGTCTTTGTATACGGCATGCGGGGGGCTCAATCCGGCTTACGGATTGCCTATTTTTTTGGATGCGGGAACCGATAATCAGGCTTTATTAAAGGATCCTCTCTATTTGGGATGGAGACATCCGAGGGTGACCAGAAAGGAATATGCGGATTTTGTCGATCTTTTCGTTGCAGCCGTCGAAAAGAAATTTCCGAAAGTCCTTTTGCAATGGGAAGACTTTTCGAAGGATCATGCTTCTTTCCTCTTAAACCGTTATAAAGATCGTCTTTGTACGTTTAATGATGACATTCAGGGCACGGCTGCCGTTTCGACGGCTGCCATCCTTTCGGCCGTTACCGTTTTAAAACAATCGATCAAAGATCAGCGCATCGTTATTTTCGGTGCGGGGTCGGCCGGTACCGGGATAGCGGCTCATATCGTTAAGGCCATGGTGCGATCGGGAGCCACTGAGGAACAAGCTCGAGAAAAGATTTGGTTGATTGATCTGCAGGGATTAGTTTTTAAAGACAGCCCTTCTTTGGCTCCGTATCAGGCCCCCTTTGCCAAAGAACGCTTAGCGGGAGATCATCGAAATATCTCTTTCGCCGAGACCGTTGCTCGCGTTCATCCGACCGTTTTGATCGGAGCTTCGGCAGCAGCGGGAGCTTTTACCGAAGAGGTGATCGGCGAAATGGCAAAGCATGTCGAAAGGCCGATTATTTTACCCCTCTCCAATCCCGATACCCATTGTGAAGCTCGCCCCGAGGATTTGATCGTTCAGACAAAGGGAAAGGCCTTGATTGCCACGGGAACGAAATTCCCCGACGTTCATTATGAAGGAAATGTTTATGTGATCGGTCAAAGTAACAATCATTATATTTTCCCTTCCGTAGCGCTCGGTATTTTTGCTTCGGAGGCTGAACGGGTTTCGGAAGAAATGTTTTTGGCCGCAGCCGAAAAATTAAGCGAATTGTCTCCCGCATTAACCGATCCGAGAGCCTCTCTTTTTCCTCCGCCCGAGCAAATACCCGAAATTTCGCGAAAGATCGCTTTTTCGGTAGCCAAAGAAGCGGAAAAAACGGGTCGGGGTAAGAGCTTTTCGGATGAAATCTTGAAAGCTCGGATAGACGAAATTTACTGGATACCGGATTATGTAGATATTTTTTATAAAAAAATATAGTGTAAATAAAAAATACCCGGGAGGGAATGCGTGCGTTGGATTATCCTTTTTTTATTCTCTTTTACTCTTCTTTTTTCCGAAGCCCATTCTGCAAAGGAATACCCGTTTTTGAACGGCATGCCGGGATTTTCCGATTCTTTATTAAGAACGCATTTTAAAATTTACGAGGGGCATGTTGCTCGGGCCAATGAGTCCGGAGCGTTGACGGCCAAGGAGACCGGAAGGGAAAAGAAAGCCGTTCGCTGGCATGAGTTATACTTCGATAACTTGGGAGGGGACGGAAGGGTTTCGGGTGACTTACCGTTGATAAGGGCCATTACTCTGGAATTCGGAGGTTACGAATCCTGGAAAAAAGAATTCGTGGCTTTAGCTGCCGAGCGAGGAGGAGGTTGGGTATTTCTTTGCTTTAATCCGAATCAAGGTAGATTAATGAACTATCGGACGAGAGAGTACAATGACGAATTACCCGGGGAGCCGATTCTGGTCATGGATGTTTTCGAACATGCCTATGCTTCGCAATACGGAGTAAAAAGAAAAGATTATATCGAAGCTTTTTTTGCCAACGTTCACTGGAAAAAGGTCTGCCTTCGCTACTGCGAGGCAAAAAAGGGGATAAATCATTGATTTATTCCCTTTCCTTCCGGTAACCTTTTCTCCCAAAAAGGGGGCCTTCTCAGGCACTTTATCCTATGAAAAAAATTTTGATTACGGGGGCTTTGGGACAGATCGGTTCCGAACTCGTGACCTTCCTTAAAGAAAAATACGGACGGGATCAAGTCATTTCTTCCGACTTACGGAGAGAAGGAAAGTCCGAAGATTTGCCCTATGAACGCGTGGACGTTTTAGACCGCGAAGAACTTCGAGCGGTTATACGAAAGCAGGATATAGGAGTGATTTATCACCTGGCCGCCATTCTTTCGGCTGCCGGAGAAAAAAATCCGAATCTCTGTTGGGACGTGAACATGACCGGATTATATCATGTTTTGGAAACAGCCCGAGAACTCGGAGTCCGACAGGTAATCTGTCCCAGCTCCATTGCCGTTTTCGGGCCCGAGGCTCCGAGAGACCGGACTCCGCAGGAAACGGTTCTTTTGCCGAAGACGATGTACGGTTTGACGAAAGTTTCCGGAGAGCTGCTTTGCGATTATTACGTGGCTAAGTACGGGATGGACATTCGAGGCCTTCGTTATCCCGGCCTGATCAGTCATAAGACTTTACCGGGCGGGGGAACGACCGATTATGCGGTGGAGATTTTTTACGAGGCCATTCAAAAGAAGAGTTATACCTGTTTTCTGAAAGCCGATACGGTTTTGCCCATGATGTATATGCCCGATGCGATTCGAGGAACCGTACGGTTGGCCGAAACGCCTAAGGAAAAACTTTCTCATTTTTCGAATTTCAATTTTGCCGGAGTTTCTTTTTCTTGCGAGCAGTTGGTTTGCGAAATTCAAAAACATATTCCCGACTTTCGGGTGACATATGTTCCGGATTCTCGACAGAAAATTGCCGACGGTTGGCCCCGCTCCATAGACGATTCCTGTGCTCGAAAAGAGTGGGGATGGGAATCGGAATATGATTTGGAAGCCATCGTAAAAGATATGATCTTCCGTTTGCGAAAAAAACTCGCTTCCTGAGATGAAACCGAAAGAAGTTCGTTATTACGGCATTCACGCCTGTTTGGCCGTTTTTCGCCGGAGGCCCGACGATATCCTGAGAGTTTATTTGGAGGAGAGTTCCATAAAAACTTTTAAGGAAGTCTTAAAGTGGTGCGCGAAAAATCGAAAACCTTACCGGATCGTTACGAAAGAGGAATTGGAAAAGCTTACCGATTCGGTCCACCACGAAGGTGTGGCTTTTATGGCTTTCCGGAAACCGCCGGTTTCTTTTTCCGTCTCTCGGGCAAAAGGATTCCTTCTCTATCTCGACGGCGTGCAAAACCCTCATAATATAGGATCGATTCTTCGTACGTGCGCTCATTTCGGTATTGATACCGTTATAGGAGAGGACTTGCCACCCTTATCTCCTTCGGCTTGCCGAATTTCCAAGGGGGCCTCCGAATATGTTAACTTGATTTCTCTTTCTCGACCGAGAGAAGAGATTCTTGCTCTTAAGAAAAGAGGGTTTGCTTTTGCGGTTACTTCTTCTCACGGAGGAGAATCTTTGTTCGGACATTCTTTTTCGAGGAATACCGTACTGGCCATGGGTTCCGAATCAACCGGTTTATCCGAGAGTCTTTTTAACTTGGCAACGGTTCGACTGCAGATCCCCGGAACGGGAAGAGTGGAGAGCTTGAACGTCGCGACGGCAACGGCTCTTTGTATCGGAGAGTATTGTCGTCATTACGGAGAGGGAAAATGATCACGGGATATCTGGCTCCGGAGGGGTATGCCGATCTCTTGGAAAAAGAATTAAAGAATATCCGCTATCGATTTGACCGTCTTTTTGTGGCCGAAGGACCTTTGCAAACGGTACATTGGGTACAAAATATCTGGTTGAACCCCGTTTTTCTTTCCTTTTCCTCTCTCTCTCGGGCTGCGGAAGAGTTGAAGAAACGGGGTAAATTATGGGCCTTTTATCCCTATCGTTATATTCGCAAAGGGAAGCTGATTACTTCCAAGTTGGCCCATTTTTCTCCGAAGCCACTCTCTTTTCCTGCCTTGCTTCCGAAGCCCCCTTTAGGCTCCTGGTTGTTGACGGAAGAAGATACGATGCTGGTTTCTTCGAATTGCTCTTCCCCCTTCCCTCACGGAGAGGTTTTTTTTCAAGAGGATCTCGGTGCACCCGGAAGGGCTTATTTGAAGTTATGGGAAATTTTAACGAAAATAGGACAATCTCCCGGGAAGGGGGATGTTTGTTTGGAAGTCGGAGCCTCTCCGGGAAGCTGGACAAAAGTATTACAAACGACGGGAGCCGAAGTCATTGCCGTTGATCGAGCCCCGTTGGATCCGGAAGTATCCTCTCTTCCTTCGATACGTTTTCTAAAAAAAGATGCTTTTACGCTGCAACCCGAAGACTTTCCGGAAGTGACATGGATTTTTTCCGACGTAATTTGTTATCCGGATAAGCTTTTGGAATGGATTCACCGTTGGCTTCGGACGGGAAGAAGGATCCGGTGGGTGTGTACGTTAAAATTTCAGGGAAAAGAGGGCTACGGAATCATTCGGGAATATGAAAAAATTCCCCATTCCCGCTTGGAACATCTCTTTTATAATAAGCACGAACTGACCTGGACGCTTGTATAGAATTTCCGTGTAGCGGGAAACTTTTTCAAAAACTCCAATCCAAGACGTCGAAGATAAGAACGGGTTGTTCGAAGGTTCCCGCTTGCAAGGGAAAATCATGAAGGGGTTTGCAGGAAAAAGTCACTCGATGCAGAGAGGGATTATATTCCGGATGAAAGACTTGAACGATATCGGCAAGAGCTCCGTTTTCGGAAGAGGGAGTGAATCGGATCGAGCTGATGACGACACAGGGAAGATTCGTTTGGGCTTTCAGGGAATGCTGCCAGGTACGTATGAATTCGCCTAAAGGAATCTTTCCGATTTTCCTTTCCGGTTGGTCGCCGAAATAAACGAGTTCACTCTCTTCTTCGGTAATTTCCAGAGAATAATGACCGAAGTTTACCGGATCTTTTTTCAAAACGCCTTCCTTCGCCCGTAAAATATACATGGTTTCGTGTAAGGGTTCGTCTTCTTCGGCATGAATAGCCGGAACCGTGATCAGAAACGCCATAAAAAGAAAAAGCGGCATTTTTTTATATAAAAACATATGGAGAGCTCCCTATTTGCTTGAGGAGGGGAGATACCGTTTTTGCAATTGATTGTCAATTATCTGAGTAAAGAGAGCAGACGAGTGATGACTAAATAGCCTTGTTTGAAGCGAGAAAGGGCGAAATGTTCATTAGGTGCATGAATTTGATCGGTGGCCAGTGTCGTTCCGATAAAAAGAATATCGGCTTCCGAAGCCTTTTTCAGATCGGCTGCTATGGGGATGCTTCCGCCGCCGAGAGTCTGCAGGCAAGGTTTTTCAAAAACTTCGGCATAAGCTTGCAAAGCGGCTTGTACCAAAGGAGATTCCGAAGGGACTCGAATGGCTCGGGAAGCATTCGGATCTTTGTGAAAGAGACAGTCAATCCCCTCGGGAAGACGACTTCGAATGAAATCTTCCAAGCGGTTCATTAAGAATTCCGGATTTTGATCGGGGACGAGCCTCATGGAAATTTTAGCCATTGCTTTTGCGGGAATAACCGTCTTAAAACCTTCTCCGGTGTATCCTCCGCACAGGCCGTTGATTTCCAATGTCGGTCTTAAAGTAGCCGATTCACCGGGAGAATATTCCTTTTCTCCTCCGTTGGGACGCGCTCGATACTTTTGATAGTAGTCTTCTTCATTAAAATACGGAACGAGTTTTTTTCGCTCCTTTTCGTCCGGACATCGTACGTCATCATAGAATCCGGGAACGGTAACTCGCCCGTTCGGATCCCGTAATCCGGCCAATACTTCAACGAGGGCATGCAGGGGATTGTAAACGATTCCGCCGTGAATTCCCGAGTGAAGATCGGTTTTTGATCCGATCAGTTCAAGAGTCAAGTGGCAGATTCCTCGGGTCCCTAAGGTTACGGCCGGTTGATTTTCTCCGAGCATATCGACGTCAACGATGATAAAATAATCGGCTTTCAGTTCTTTTTTTTTAGAAGGCAGTATTTTCTGCAGGGAAGGACTTCCTATCTCTTCCTCTCCTTCGATCAAATATTTGATGTTGATCGGATAGCGACCTTCTTTTTGCAGAAACATTTTCAGAGCGGTGAGAACGTAAAAACACTGTCCCTTATTGTCGGCAGCTCCTCGAGCATAAACGTTCCCGTTTCGAATTTCGGGTTGAAAGGGAGGGGAATCCCACAGATGGAGGGGATCGACGGGTTGGACGTCGTAATGAGAATAGATCAGCAGGGTCGGAGCTGTCGGGCCCGCTTCCGCATATTGCCCGAAAAGGATGG
>CAYGJM010000012.1:0-19695 GCA_964350295.1 uncultured bacterium
AAATGAAGACGTTTCGGCTCGTTCTCATGTCTTTTTTCACCAGATTGACGGTTTCTATATCGATAAAAAGGTAACGTATGCCGATCTTCTCGCAACCCTACGATTCTTTTTTGAAAAATTCTTCCAAAAAAAAATAAAGGTCCGTTTTCGCACCAGCTACTTTCCTTTCGTCGAACCCGGGTTGGAAGCCGATATCGAATGCCTCTCTTGCGCTTCCGAAGGATGTCGTCTCTGCAAATATACCGGCTGGCTCGAAGTGGCGGGAGCGGGGATGATTCATCCCAACGTTTTATGCTCGGCGCATATAGACCCGGAAGTTTATAACGGTTATGCCTGGGGCTTCGGTATCGAAAGATTGGTCATTTTATTGCATGATATTTCGGATATTCGTTTGTTTTCCGAAAATAATCTTCGTTTTTTGGAACAATTTTAAATATTCATTGACCGAAAGCGTTTTTTAGGCATAAAATACGGCAACTTTTTAAGGAAGAGTGGCAGAGTGGCCGAATGCGGCTGTCTTGAAAACAGTTGATGGGCAACCATCCGTGGGTTCGAATCCTACCTCTTCCGACAATAAGACCGATTCGAACCCTTGCTCTCTTGAAAGAGAGCAAGGGTTCCTATTTGGGCACTCGCCGGACACCGGTTCTATTTCCGCAGTTACCAAAATCTCCTTCGGCGGGGCTTAAATGCCTTCTTTCTCTGAAACTTCAATCCTGAGACCTCTTCCTTTAACTGCTCGCTTCGCCCTTCCGCATCTACAAAAGTATGATTAAGAATATTTGCAGAAGAAGTCTAATGGCTTGCAAAAGGAGCTCTAAAGAAAATCAGCCAATGAAGACATACTCGTTATTGGCTTAACCTACAATGTAACCAGGCGAATTTTTAATTCTCTTTGCAAGAGCATCTAAAATTTTTTATCGATTAAAAAGTACCGGTTAGGAGACTATCTAATCCCGGTAGTTTTTACTCCGATGGGTCTTAATTTTTTCTTGACGGATATCCATCTTTTGCGATAACTTTAAGAATTAATGTGTTGGGGGTAGCCCTCCTCTCTCGGAGCGTCGGGGGCTAGAAGTGATCATGTCCGCGTAGTTATCAAGTTCGATCATTCGTCGAGCTTTTTTCCTTCCGTTCATTATGTATTAAAGAATTCATGCTAAGGAATTGTCATGTATAAGAAACCGTTTCAGCTCACGCGCCATCCCATTGGATCGATCCGAGAGATTTTGACCGTCTCTTGGCCGCTGATGCTCGGCTTTGTTTCGACGGGGATTATGATTTTTGTCGATAGGGCATTTCTGGGAAGGTATTCGCTGGCGGCTATGAATGCGACGACTACGGCGGCCGGTGCAGCCCTTTCTTTTACGATTCTCCCCACGATCATTGCGGGGATATCGGAAGTCTTTGTCGGTCAATATCACGGAGAAGGTGAGTACGGGAAAATAGGGCCCGTAGTCTGGCAGCTGATCTGGTTTGCTCTTTTATGTACTCCTATTTTTATTCTTTTGGCCTTTTTGATGCCGAAGGTGTTATTCGCGGGGGTACAAGACCCGGCGATGGCAACCGATTATTTCCGATTATTTATCGGATTCGGTTCTTTCGGGGCTTTGATTTCCGCATTGACGGGTTTTTTTGTCGGTCAAGGGGAAGTCCGTATCATTTCCACTTGGGCCGTAGTGGCTAATATCGCGAATATTTTTTTGGATCTTCTTTTGATTTTCGGTTGGGGCCCCATTCCCGCTTTAGGCGTAAAGGGAGCCGCCATAGCGACGATTCTTTCGGAAGGGGTGATGGTAGTCGGGTTTTTTTATATTTTCATGCGGAAAAAGAATAGGGAAGCGCGCAAAACGGTCGATTGTCGGCCGGATTTGCGCGTATTTTTAACCTGCTTGAAAGTAGGGTTTCCGGCTTCGGTCGCTCATGTGTCGGAATTTTTTTCCTATTTTCTGCTTTTAAAGCTGATTAATCTACAAGGCTCCGAATTCCTGACGATTATCGTTTTATTGCCTTCCCTTTACATGTTGGTTTTTTTCATCATAGAAGGACTTTCGAAAGGGGTCACCTCGGTATGTGCGAATTTAATCGGGGCTTCCCAACAAAAATTTATCGGAAAAAACTTACTTTCCTCCTTGATTCTGCATACTTGTTTCGTGGCCTTTTTTGCTTCGATATTCCTTTTATTTTCCCGAGAGATTTTTACTCTTTTCGTCAATGCGCAAGAACAATCCATTTTTGCCGATCCGTTATTTGCTCTTTCCGTTCATAAAGGGGTCTTGTTCTTGTGCCTTTATTATCTATTGGACGGTTGGGCTTGGACCTTTATCGGAGTCCTTATGGGGGCCGGAGATACGAATTATCTGATGATGGTCGGTATTATTGCTCCTTGGGTCGTTTGCCTGTTTCCCATTTATTTCGCTCTTCGACATTTTACCGTTCTTCCTCATCAGATATGGATGATTTTTTGTCTGTATGCTCTTGTTTTAAATCTATTTTTTGCAGGAAGGTATCTAAGCGGTGCCTGGAGGAAAAAAAGTATTTTTCGGGAAGAAGAATCCGTTGCTCCGATTCTTGTACCCGTGGAAGAATCGGAAGAAGCCTGATCTTATTCCGAACTTTCGGGAAAGGCAAATTGAAGAACGTGTTCGTGACAGGAAAAGCCATGCTTTCGAAAGCCGTTCGCACAGAGCCGGCGCAAGGTCGGAAGATGGCTTTCCTTGGATACAAAACACTTCAGTGACATGAGCAGCGGAACGGCAGGATCCTTGCAGTTGTATTTTTTAATAGTTTCGGCAATCTCTTCGGCCGTTCCGCCGTTCAAGCCTTCTTCTACGGGAATGCGTAATTGCTCCATAATGGCTTTTTCTCCGTAGGTTTCGAGCAGAACGCGCAGAAGTCGTAGTTCTTCTTCGTTCGTTTTGAGAACGGGTTCCGGCAGAAGTTTTATTCTTTTTTGCAGGAAATCGGAAGAGGGATTTTTTAGAAAGAATAAAAAGTCTTGAAAAGCAACTTCAAGACTTTCCGGAACATGTATGTTTTTGGACAACTTTTCAGCCAGTAAGCGGTAGATATGTTTTCGCTCCGGACTGAGTGAGTCGGAAGATTTATCGGATGGATGATTAAAAACGTTCAGGATGCGCTCGAATTCTTCATTAACGGAAAAAGTCGGGCCGATACATCTCTTCAGGTAGAAACGAATATTCTTTTTGATATATCCGGTTTCTTCCAAGTGTTTTAAGGCAAGAATGCGTTTTTTATAAACCGTTATTTTCGAGTTATCGACATGTTGTTCTTTGGCCTCGAGGTGAGCGGAAATAACGGGATGCATGAGGTTGAAAAAGAAGGAAAATTCACCGAATTTCTTCTTTGTTTCCGTTCGTAATATTTCTTGGAAATGCTCGTTTCGGATGACCAGTCGATAAAGAAGAGCTTGCTCTTCGGAGATATTTATATTATCCGGGCATTGCAGAAAATCAAAAAAGGAATTTTTTTCCCAGTCGAAAGAAGGTCGAATCAGACCGGCAAAAATCTTATGCAAAATGCTTGATCCCGGGTAATTTTTTGCAATGGGAAGTAATATTTGGTAGTTCATGTCCTGCAATTTCCTGATTTCATCTTCAAAGGCTTGTCGTATGCTTTCTATATTTTCTGCCCGGCCCAATAGCTCATGAATCAAAGCAATATTCGTACTCCACGTTTCCGATGACGGAAGACGGTTTTGCAGGGGATCTTTCAGAAAATCCGATACCGGATCATGAAGGATTGAAAACCAAGAGGGTTCACTAAGCGGAAGAATATCTTTTTCCGAAAATCCTGCCGCAAGGAATTCCTCGGAGCTATCCTTATCGATCGGCAATCCGGCTATGCAGGATTGAACCAAGGCCTGCTCTTGCGTCAAGCTTCCGAAAGTCATACTCGTTTGTAAGGCCTCTTTGTGCATGGCGATAAAGGACGAGATTTTTTCCCGGTCGCAGTAATGACGTTGACGTTCGATAAAGGTAAGGAACTTTTGTAAGGCTTCTTTTCGAGGGGCTATTTCCTCGGGAAATAGAGTGAGAATTTCCTTGAAGTAACCGAAAATCTGTTGAGCGGCGCTATTTTGCTTTAGTTCTTTTCGTTCATAATGTTTTTTGAAATATCCTTTTTCTTCTACGAGTTGCTCCATTTTTTTTCGGTTCATTTTTTTCGTTGCATGAGAAAGAATCCATGCCGCAATTTGCTCGGGAGTAAAAATCTCGTATTGTAAGGCCAAATTTAACTCTTTTTGATGATCGGTTAGTTATTGGCGCATTTTTTCCGGATTTATCATCCTATAGATATCCTCATCTTTAAAAAGATGATTTTCGGCAAAAGCTACGCAAAATAAAACGGGTCCGTCAAAGGAGAGTTCTTCGAGCCCGGGTCGACGGAAGTAGGAGGCGACGGTTTTCACGAAAACTTTCACATCGACGAGAGGTACTTCACCGGCATTCGAGGGCAACCCGAAAGAAGTTTCTTGCAGGCCGGAAAGGCTTCTTTCTCCCGAATCCCGAGAAAGAAGAGAAGTTACGTCGGATTCTCGTTTCCGGTTGATAAAAATCCCTTCATCCGTTTCTTCTTGGCTATCGAAGGAAAGGAATTTCGTTAAGAGAGCCGGGTGATCGAAAAGATCATTCGGTAGGGGAGGGGGACTCTCAAGGCTTTCCGGATAGAGAATCTTTTTCAGAAATAGTCCGTTATATTCCTTTATTTTTTCTAAGGAAGCGATATCGGTAGTAGCGAAATTTTGGTGAATGTAGTAAGAAAATTCTTCGCATAAACGAGTATTGGTCTCTTTGAGATCTTTATTTTCGATAATTTCATCGATTTGTTTTAGGATCTCATTTTCTTTCTTTGCTATTTTCCCTAAAGCCTTCGTGAGGGAAAGAAGGTGCATATTCGGAGGAAATCTTTCCAATAAAGCGTTATTTTCTTTCCGTAAAGAGGAGAGGATCTCCGATCGTTTTTTCTTTTCTCCCCAATTTTCAGTCTGTTGTTTCAGGTGCTCGCTTTCCTCATTACCGCGTACGATAAGGCAGGCCAGGATTTCTTGGAGGATCTCTCGTTGTTTTTCCGGGGACGCAGGAGCTGTATCCCTTGGGGAAGAAGATTGTTTTTTATGTGTCAGACGATCGGTTAATTTTTTGAAATCGGTTAATTTTTTTAATATTTTTTTCGGTCGGGAAGAGGCGGATGGTTGGGTTTCTTCGGTCTTTTTCGTAAATTCTCCAAACAAATCTTCCGGAAGTATTTCAGGGTCTAATTCTCGTAAAATAGCACACTTGGTTCGGAAGATTTCCTCAAAGTTTTCATCACGGTTTTGCAGAATGTTTTCCAGGTCTCGCACGATCCGTATTTGGTCGATAATATCGATAAAAAGTTCGCTTACCGGCCTATCTTCCGGATGTTTTTTCGAATAGGATTCCTGTAGGGCATTAAAGCAATCGGTTCGAGAAGGATCCTTTTGAAATTCCGTCCAATTCCGTAAAAAGTCCTTTCCCGAAAGGATTCTCTCTTCCGCTCTTTGTTCGTCAAAATCCGCATAATCATCCGAGCCGGCTATTTCTTCCATCGCTTTTCTTCCGGCTATGTAACGCTCTAAAATCGCTCTCAAACCGTTTAGACATTCCTTATCGTCGGAGGAAACGAGGATATCCCCGTATTCGCCGAGTTCCGTAAGAATACGACTTAATTCCCGCGTATCGGTTTCTTTCGTATACTCATGATCCTTCAGCAGGAAGGACTCGGCTCGAGAGTCCAAAAGGTGTCCCTTTTGCCATTCGCTTCCTAAAAGACGGGCCTTTTCCAGACGCGTTTCTAACAGATCCGCTTGCAGTCCCGTAAAATCCTTCAAATTGTTATTTTTTTCAAATTCTCGGTAATAAAGAAGACGAAAATAGATTCCCTTGATCATCGAATCGTTACATCTTTCAAGAAGTCGGTCCGGGTATTTCGCAAAGTCCTCTTCCGGGTAAATCTCGGGAAGCAATTTTTTCAGATGCTCTCTCATAAAGAGGTTCCCGATGAGAAGATGATCGGTATATTGTAAAAGGCTTTCTTTTTCGAAAAGAGAACGGTAAGAGTTTTCGCTCTCATCATCGGCCGAAAGATCCCTTAAGGCGGGAGAGAGTCGAAAATGATAGGCAGCGGCGTGCTTGAGCAATAGCGAACCTCTTTTTCCGGATTCGTTGCTTTCCGAACGGGTGATCTCCGTAAAAGCCCGGCGTATTGAGGCGAATTTTTCGTTTTCCGAGAGAACGCCTATACTCTTTTTACGTGTGGTTCTATCCAAAAATTTGTCCAAACTGGCTTTAACCACGTTGACGCAAACGCCTCCCAGATTCAGGGAGATCGATCGACCCAACAAACGGTGGTACCAACGGGCGATGCGAATACCGGTTTTTTGTGCTTTCGAATCAACCGTTTCATCGACGGATTTCTCCCCGACTTTCAGGAAGATCCGTTGACCGGAAGAATCTTTTTTTACATGAATTGACATGGACAAACCTCACGTGTGCCGACTTATATTTTAACAAAATTCCCCTAAAAAAGCAAGCTTTATTTTTAAGAAACAAGTTTTTATCACGTTTATTATCAATGGTTTGAGATTTCATAAAAAAGAGTGTATATTTTCGTAAAAAAAATCCCCGATTGCCTTTCGGCAAACGGGGATTCGAGACACTTTTCTTTTTAATTCGGAATTAGAGCCAACGTAACGGGATTATTCTTTCCAAGAGTCTTTTTGCTAAAGAGGGGCCATTGATGTTTTCGGACTCCCTGCGGTTGATTTCCTTCTGCTCTTCCTCTTTCTTTTTCAGGTCTTTAAAGATTTGGATAAGTTTTTTGCTCTCTTCTAAATTCGGTGCTTCGCGATAGAAAAATTCTGCATCTTGCGTTACCGCTTTCGTGCCTCTTTCGGGGGAAGTACGAGCGTCAAGAGATAATAATCTCTTGCGTTCAAGGGTAAGTCTTCCCAATTTTTCTATGAAAGAAAGAGCATTTTTCCGAAGAGTGTCCTTCGGTATTTGACCGTCTCTTACTTCACGAACATAGGCCTCTGAAGGGAATCCTTCGTCAAAAGAGTAGATTTCCGGCTCTTTGGCATCATAAAAGATGTCCTCTTCGGCATCCTGAAAAACTTCCTCAACGCCCTCATTGGAAAAGACATCATAGCGTATGGCCTTTAGGCATTCATTTAATTGATTGTTTTGTTCTTTGTTGTTTAAGACTTTGGCAACACGGCATGATTCTTTGATTTGCTCTAGCTCATTATTCCGGGAATGAATGGAATTTTGATGAAACACTGATTCCCCGGTTTCCCTTTTGATCATCTCGAAATATTCTTCGGAGGGTTGAACGGCTACCGGGTTCTGTCTCGAGAATTTTTCTCTTAGGGAAAGGACCGTGGCTTTTACCGTTTTTGCCGACTTTTCCGGAACGATATCTTCCGTGGTTTTTTGCATGAATACGTCGGTACTTGCCTGTTTTAAATATTTATTCAAACTGTTTTTATTGACCCGAAAAACCTTTCTTTCCCGAGATCCGTCTTCTTGTTCCATCTCCACGATGATCCGTTCGGTTTTTCCGAATAATCTTTGGAAAATGCCGCTGATTCCGTGAGTCAGGGCGATTCCTTTTTTTTGTTCCCGACCGGTTTCGTCTAGGATTCGGTGGTCGGGATTAAAGGAAACGTTTTGTTCCTTAGTATGAAGTTGAAGGTTCAAGCGATTGTTATCTACGCTTGTTTGTA
This sequence comes from uncultured bacterium, assembly GCA_964350295.1. Taxonomy (GTDB): domain Bacteria; phylum Chlamydiota; class Chlamydiia; order Chlamydiales; family JAAZZY01; genus CAYGJM01. Next base: position 7,769 of record CAYGJM010000012.1, read on the forward strand.
AGAATAGGTTTGTCATGGTTAATGATCTCCCGTTTATTTGTTATGTAAACATCCTTGCGTTACTTCTATTGTAGCTGTTATTTTTAACGATGTCAATTAATCATAAGTAGTTTATTATTAATAATTGAATATTTTTGCTTGTTCATTCTTAATAACTTCTTTACTTTTTATTTTTACTGAGATGTTTTACAAAGGGCCGTTTTTTCGTTCCAAAAAAATCCCCGGTTGCCTTTCGGCAAACGGGGATTCGAGACGCTTTTCTTTCTAATTCGGGATTAGATCCATCTGAACGGAATTAGTCTTCCTAACAGCCTTTGGAGGGAAAAACTATTGACTTTTTCGGACTCTTTGCGATTAATTTCCTTTTGCTCTTCCTCTTTCTTTTTCACGTCTTTAAAGATTTGGATAAGTTTTTCTCTCTCCAAATCCGGCGCTTCGCGATAGAAAAATTCCGCGTCTTGCGTTACCTTTTTCGGGCCTCTTTCCGGGGAAGGAGGAGTGTCAAGAGGTAATGATGCCGTACGACTAAGCCTAAGGGCATCTTTCACCTGTAGGGCAAGTTCCACACGTGGTATAAGTCTTTTCAAACGTTTTATGGAAGCAGGGGCCTTGTCTTGAAGTATGTTATTCTCTACTTCGCGAACATAGGCCCCGGAAGGGAACCCCTCCTCAAACGAATAGGTTTCCGGTCCTTTGGCATTGTAAAAGACATCTTCTTCGGCCTCATTGGAAAAAACGTCAGAGCGTAATTCGGTTTGTAGACATTGATTTAACAGATCGGTTTTTTGTTCTTGTTTCAAGAAATCCTTGACTACTTTCAACTCTCGGATCTCGTTAAGCTCTGCATTTCGAGATGTGATCATATTCTTGTTAAAATGCATTTCTTCAAGGAGACTCTTCAAACGGTGTGTTCTTTTGGCTTCCGGAAGAGTTTGATTGAGTCTTTTCGTTAGTTCTTTGTTTTCTAAGGTCTTCCTGACTACTTGCAAACCTTCGATATTTTCCAATTCGCCGGAATTTCCTCTGAATTTTTCTCTCAGGGAAAGGACCGTAGCTTTCACCGTTTTTGCCGATTTTTCCGGAACGATATTTTCCGTGGTTCTGTCCATATAGAGGCAGGAATCGGTTTGGCGTAAGTATTTATTCAAGCTGTTTTTATTTACTCGGAAAACCTTTCGCTCCCGAGAACCGTCCGCTTGTTCCGTTACCACGACGATTCGCTCGGTTTTCCCGAATAATCGCTGGAAAATACCGCTGATTCCGTGGGTCAGGGCAACTCCCTTTTGTTGTCCTGTCCGGCCATTTTCTCCCCGAGAATCCGGATTAAAGGAATTCATTTCGTTCTCCTTACGGAACATAAGATTCAAGCGATTATTATCTACGCTTGCTCGTACGAATAGGTTTGTCATGGTTAATTATCTCCCGTTTATTTGTTTAATTATAGACATCCTTGCGTTACTTCTATTATAGCTGTTATTTTTAACGAGGTCAATTAATCATAAGTAGTTTATTATTAATAATTGAATATTTTTGTTTATTCATTCTTAATAGTTTCTTTACTTTGCGGGTCTCCGTTTTTTCCGGAAATGGCTTTGGGCGGGGTATGGGAGGATATTTTTGCCCTCCGGCGATCGGATTTTATTGATGAGAGAGGGGAGGAAGCATCTTTTTTGACGAAGAGAAAACTCTTTACCCGTCCGATTACGGACGGGTAAAGAGCCATTTTGAAAAAAGAATAAAAGCGGAACGGAAGGTAATCGTACTTCGAAAGCAAACGGCGTTTTTGTCAGGTGTTTTTTTTCTAGGAGTGCTCATTCCGGTAGGTTACCCTTGCTTGAAAGACCCTACTGCTTTCCATAAAAACAGGCAGCACCGTTTTTTCTTCCTCGTCCTCTTCAAGGAATGGTATTTTTTGCGTTTCCGTTTCTTGGGAGTAGGTTTTATCCGGGGAGAGAATCGTAACCTTTATCATTTTTGACGATTTTTCCGGAGTGATGCTCTCCGTGGTTCTTGCCATATAAATACCTGCAGAGGTACTTGCCAAGTATTTATTCAAGCTGTTTTTGTTCACTCGAAAAATCTTCTGCTCTTGAGAACCGTCCTCTTGTTTTGTGACCACGACGATCCGTTCGGTTTTTCCGAATAATCGCTGAAAAATACCGCTGATTCCATTAGCCAGGGCAATGCCTTGTTTTTGCTTTTTCAGGCCGTTTGCTTGTCGACTGTCCGGGTTAAAGAATTCTTTTTGATTTGCAGGACGGAACATAAGGTTTAAGCGATTATTAGCAACGCTTGTTTTTACGGATAGGTTTATCATAAGAGGTTCCCTTTTTGATTTTATTATCACGCTAATCTTATTATATTCTTTATTTTTAATAATTTCAATAAAAAAATTAAGTGGATAGTTATTTGTAATTGAATATTTTTCTTTACCTTGTGAGTCTCCCTTTTTTCGGAAATTGCTTTTTTTTCGTATGGAGGCTAACATTCCATGCGTTTTTTTATATTCACGGGTGCCTATAAGATGTCTTCTCTTTCTCCTTATTTAGCCGGCTGCGGCCGGTCGTCTCCGATTTCTCCGCTTGTATTCAGTCCTTTTTCTCCTTCCCTGAGTCGATCGGTCAGTCATGAAGGGGACGTGTCGGAGGAGGAAAAGCCTCCGTTACTGGGGCAGGGGGGAGAGGCCTGCGTGTATCGCTTGGGTCCCTATGCCGTAAAGGTTCTTGAAAAGGGGGACTATGACGAGAATCACCCCGAGGTTCGATTTATGAATCGTTTGGATGGAGGGAAGGTCTGGGATTGGCTCCAGTTCTGTCAACCGGGATTTTTTTTATCCCCCTCCGTACCGAAAGAGGGAATTCCTTCTGCCCTATTCATGATGCGGGATAAGGAGTCGTTAAAAAGTCGTTGGCAGCAGGCAGGGACCTCTCTTGGGATGAAGGCGGGGGATGTAAAACAAGTGGCGAGAGGATTGAATTTTTTGGAGCAACAAGGGGTCGCTCACCGCGACCTAAAACCCGGGAACTGTTTAGTGGGAAATGACGGAATCGTTCGTATAAGTGACTTTTCAAAACTCTTGGATCACGGAACCCCTCTGCCCGGTGACGTGCCCTGCACGCCCGGTTACGGACATGCTCCCGAGCTATTTCAAAAAGAAGTAAAAGCGGATAAGGGAGCCGATCGTTGGGCTTTGGGAATTATGGTGTTGGAGGTTTTGCTCGGCAGGTATCCGTTAGGAGATATGGAGGTTCATACGCTGACTTTCCTTGCGGCACGTTCTCCGAAAAAACTCATGAATTCTCTGCTTCCCGAGGATAGGCCGGAAGAAATATGGAATGAGATTCGAAAGGATCCTTCCTTTACGGAAAGTTTTCCCGAGCCTTTGTCTCATATCGGTTATGCCGCATTAAGCGAGCAAAATAGAATCTCTTTGAGGGAAGGGTCCGAGTTTTCGAAAACACCTTCGGAAAGCAAGGTCTGTCGTTTTTTGCGAGCGGATGCCTTGCAAAGGAATCCGCATCTGACGGAAATCATTCGGGGCTTGTTGCAAAAGGATCCGGAAGAAAGATGGGCTCCGGATAGGGTGAGCGAGGAACTAAAGAAACTATTGAGCGAGAATCCTTCCGAATGTTAATCCTCGAATAAAAGAGGAGGGAAGAATGAAGGGTCGTCGCTCTTTATTCGTGATTCACAAGCATTTTGCCCGAAAGCGACATGATGATTTTAGGTTGGCCCACGGCGGAGTTTTAAAATCCTGGGTTATTCCGAAAGGGCTACCCAAGAGATATCACGTCAAAAGATTGGCCGTTCGGGTCGAAGATCATCCGATGTCCTGTGCCGATTTTGAAGGGGTCATTCCCGAAGGGCACTACGGAGCCGGGAAAATGGAAATCCGGGATCGGGGAAAATATACGAACATACGAAAGGATAAAAGCGGAAAAAGTATCTCTTTTTCCGACGGGCTAAAGGAAGGGGTTTTGGAGATCTATCTGGAAGGAAAGGAATACGAGGGGGGATATGCCTTGGTCCATTATCGAGAAAATGATTGGTTGATTTTTCGCGTGAAACGGAAACCGGACGAGAAATGAGCGCATTTGCGGGGATCTATGCCGATGAGGGGGTTTCGCCTCTTTCCTTGCGGGCAACCGTAAAAGCCTTGAAGAGAGTCCTTTCCCCTTCTCTTTTGATTCGGGAGATGCAGGGACGGGATTTTTTGGATTTTCGCGGTGAAGATTGCGTTTTATTGGCTTTCCCCGGAGGACGAGATCGAGGGTATTATCGGGTACTGCGCGGAGCGGGAAATCGCAGGATTCGAGAGTATGTTTTCCGGGGAGGAGCTTACTTGGGAATATGTGCCGGGGCTTACTATGCCGCAAACGAGGTGGTTTTCGAAAAGGGAACCTCTTTGGAAGTTCACGAAAAAAGAGATCTTTCCTTTTTTCCGGGATCGGCCGTCGGTTGTCTGTACAGGGAAAAAAAGTTTTCCTATACGACCGAAACGGGCCTTCATTTTGCTCTCATTCAAACCGAAGAGGGCCTTTTTCAAAGCTATTATAACGGGGGGTGTTATTTTCAAGAGGCCGAGAGCTTCCCCGACGTAAAGATACTGGCCCGTTATGTCGATGCGGAGGTTCCCGGAGCGCCGGCCGCCGTCTTTCGCGACTTCGGTCGGGGAAAGGTATTTCTTTCCGGCATCCACCCGGAAATCGATGCCGATGCCATTCAAAGTTCTCAACGGGCCAGGTATGCTTTTTGGGAGAAAAGCTTATGCATGCTCGTCGGGAGGGAGCGGATGCTCTAACAGTTCTGCCAAAACTTCCATTTGTAACGGAATTGAAACGGGGACGGAAGAGAGAAGGTCTACCTTTTTATCTTTCAACAGTTCCTCCGTCGGCCTTTGCATGCCGGCCACGACTTCGTCTCTTTGGCGGATCAGGTCTTCGATCTGCGGTTTGAAAAGAACCAATAACCGGTTGATCCATTGATTCAAGGGCCACGAAGGATAAGGATGGTCGATTTCAAAAGAGGGGAGCATTTCCAACACCTGATCGGCCGTGTACCAGTTTTCCGAAGTCACCCACTGGTTGGTCGTAAAAAAACCCAACGGGGAGCCGTCCGGATGCATCGAAATGGCAAATAAATGAACGCACGGCCTTTTTCGGTCCAGTTTTCGTACCGGTTCGTATTGATCCAAGATCGATCGGTTGAAAATAAAAAGATGAAAATGTCCGTGTTCTCCCTTTCGATGGGAATGGTAGAAATATTGCGATTGCGTTTCGGAGTCGAATACTTCGTTCGGAGGGTAGTGTTCCCGGACGAAGAACCCGTCGCATCCTTTCGTGACTTCGCTGATGACGTTGGCGTGCACCTTATTCATTTTCGTTTCCCAAAGAAGAAGCTCTTTTCCGGCCGCTTGCATTTCCAGAAGGGTTTCTCGGGGAAGGGTCGCCAGGCGGTCCTTTAAAGCATCGCGGGCAATGATCGGACGTTCGATTTTTCCCTTGTCATAGATGCCTTCCTGAGGAAGACCGGAATAATACAGGCAGATGCCGCCGAGCGTGGCGGTAACGAGCAGGATGACGAAAAGGGTACGCAGAAAGCCTTTCATCCTTCATTCTCCTTTTTTCGGAATAGATAAAGGAAAGTCCCGTTTAATCCAATGAAAAAAGCTTTTTGTCGGGTCGTATTCTGTACAAAAAAGGAGGCACCTTATATCCTTCCTCGGGAAAAAAGGGTCCGTTTTATGGTCACGTTCAAAGGAGAGGAGGTTGCATTATCGGGCAAAGGTCCGAAGGAGGGGGAGCAGGCGAAAGAAATCTCTTTGCGAGCGGGGGACCTTTCACGGGTTTCTTGGGAAGATTTTCGGGGGAAGCGAAAGATATGGAATATTTTTCTCAGTCTCGACACGAAAGTATGCGCGACTTCCGTTCGCCAATTCCGGAAACGGGCGGGAGAAGAACCGGATGTCGTCTTGTTACATATTTCCAAAGATCTTCCTTTTGCTCAAAATCGCTTTTGTCGAGAGGAAGCGCCCGAATCGATTTTTTTATCGGCTTTTGACTCCTCTTTCGGCAAGGATTACGGTTTGGAAATTTTATCGGGTCCTTTTCAAGGGCTTCTGACCCGCTGCGTTTGTCTTCTGGATCGAGACGATCGTATCGTTTATGTCGAATTAGTTTCCGAAATTACCCGAGAGCCCGATTATGAAAAATTGTTACGAAAATTAAAAAACATCGAATAAAGGAGAGACACATGAGAAAAATAATGGCTTTCATCATGACGTTTTGTCTTTTTTTGTCACTGTCCGCGGAGGAAATTATGTCAAAAGCAAAAACGGTCGTTTTCGAAACGACGCAAGGAAATATTGAAATCGTATTGAAGCCGGAAGTGGCTCCGAAGGCTTGCGAAAATATGATTCGTCTCATTCAAAAGGGATATTATGACAACCTGACCTTTCATAGAGTGATTGACAATTTTATGATTCAGGGAGGATGTCCGAAAGGAGACGGTACCGGAGGAACTTCCGTATTCGGGAAATCCTTCGAAGATGAATTTTCTCCGGAAGAAGTCTTTAATCAGCCGGGTTTATTGGCTATGGCTAATGCCGGGCCGAATACGAACGGAAGTCAATTTTTTATCACGACCGTCGAGACTCCTTGGTTGAATCATCGTCATACGATTTTCGGCCGGGTAACCGGAGGGATGGATGTCGTCCGAAAAATCGAAAAGGTCGAGACCGATCGGCAAGACAGACCCAAAGTAACGCAAAAAATCCTGAAAGCCTACGTTCGGGATTAATACGTATCATTCATTCCCTCGGTTCAATTTTCAAACCGAGGGAATCGGGAGAGAGTTATGCCATTTCTTCCGTGAACCTTTTCTATCTTTCTTCCGATAGACTTTCGGAAACTTTTCCGTTTCGGATATCGATCCGTTCGTTTTTGACGAGAGGATCTTCTACCCGCCGGAAGTTGTAGGAGCTTTCTCTGCTTTCGGAACGGCTTGTCGTAGCAGTTTTTATATTATAATGAGTTTTTTAAAAAGTGATTTTATAAATCAATATTTGTTATTATTAATAATATTATTTATTTTTCTTTCTTTAATTAATTGACAGCATTTTATGGTTTTGTTATCTTAGAAGGGAGGGCGGAGAAAAAGGCTTGATTTTCAGCAGGTTGCAAAATTAATTTTATTAAATCCTTTATGATGAGATTGATAAAAACAATCGAAATGCATTCTTTATTAATAAGTTATGTTTATTAAAAAACTATTTAATTAGTTTGTATATTAAATAGTAAATATTTTTATAATAAAGTTAGATAATAAATAATAAAAGGAGGCTGTATGTCTCGAAAAAGCAATGCGCACGAGTCTCATTTGACCATTTTGGAAGCCGTGGAAAATATTTCTAATCTTGCCGAAATGGAGTCCACGGATAAATTGGGAATGTTCGAGGATCACCTCGTGATCCATCACTCTTCGGAAGAGGAGGAAGATGATCTTTCTTCCCTGGAAACCATTCGTTGGTTGGACGAGAAAAATACCGTTCAAACGGAAACCTTGGTATCCGATACTTTCAAGACGGTTCTGCACTACGTGAAGGATTTTCGTCAAAAAGATGCCGAGCATTTTTATGAGGAAAAAACCCGAGAAGGGATCCGAAAGATTATGCTGCTGGTCGGAAAGGCTTGCGATAAGTTGACCGAATGTACCGATCTGTTTAAAGGGGTGCACAAAGAAGGAATTGCGGATACCGACGAATACAAACAGCTAAACAAATTTTATAACGAGAGAATTGCGGTAGAAAACAAGGAAAAGGTTTCTCTGATCGATTTAAGTCGTTATGAAAGAAATCTGGAGATTAAAAAACATCCTTTAACCGAAGAAAACGAAGAGACTCTGCAGGCTCGAAAATTTGTCGTGGACGTCAACGAAGTGAAAGGGGATCGCTTTTATGATCTTCTTTCGCTGCGAAGGGATGACGGCTCTTATTTTATGAGCGGAAATCTCCGGAAGGATCTGAAGTTATCCTGTCGGTTCGGAGATTTTTTACCGGAAACAAGGGAGACTCGTCCGCTGGAAGGAATAGAGTTTTTGATCGATCGGTCGATGCGGCAAGCCGCAGTCGATTTGCTCCGGATGCTAAAACCCTATTTACACGGATTTTTTAAGGAATCCATGCGTTACAAGGATATGGAATTGGTGGCCGCTTTAAACAAAGCCTTCATGGCTTTAATGTTAGCGGCTTATGCGGGCAATTCCGCCGCTGCTGCTCCGGAGAAAAGATGCACGGCCTATTTTCATGATTTTCAGGGTTACCTGCGCGAAGCGCTTACCTCTTTCGAATATCAAAAATTACGCAATGTTCCTCCTCCTCCTTCGAGCTCTTTTTTGCGAATCGTTTTGGATCTCTTATACTTAACCGTCTGGGGATTTTACGTACATGACTTTTCCGCCGAAGGGATGGAAGCGGTTTCGGACGATATGATCGAAGAGGCTTTGACGACCGTTCGCGAGAAAAAAAAGACGGAGTCGGCGGTCGCTGAATGGCCGGAAGAGCGATTGCTCAAAGAATTTTTTCTCGTGAATCGCTATCTGAAAAAATACCCGATCGGTCCCGCTTATAAGGTTTTAAAGGGTTTGGAAGAGGACGCCTTGCCGGAGGAGTTCGATACGCTTTTCGATCTGAATCTTCCTTTTGAAATGGCCAATGTGCGAATGGGTGAAAAAGAGCTCTCTCTGATTCGATTGCCTTCGCCTACCCACCAGGAATTCGTGAATAAAGTCTTTTTACATGACGAATTCATCGGCCTTTTGGATGCTTACGAGCAATCGAGCGAAAATAAAACTCTGCTCATCATAAATTTTCAGGATCGAACGTCCTGGAGGGAGCATCCCCGTTGTAAAGTTTTGGAAAGTTTGCCGAAAAATGCCGAGCACCTCAACCATGTTCACGTGGTAACTCTGACGAAAAATAATGAGTTTTATCATCAAACCGGTCTTTATGAAAAAGGCGGGGACGCCGTCTCCTTTTTAAAACAATTCCTCTTTCATCTTCATAGCGAGGAATCCGGATTTTTCATTCCTTCGTGGATGAAGAAGCAATTTTTTTCCGGGTTCGCGCAAGAAACCATGCGGGCCATTCATCGCCTTTTCTTCGACGGAAAAAAAAGACTGACTCCGGAAGAAAGACGAGACTTTATCGATATTTTTTACCTCTTTTTTATGCTAAAGGCCGTAGAAGTCACCGGAGCCGATATTCTTGCTCTGACCTGTAAGGATGGGTTAGATCTGTCGGGAACGGTCGGTTCGGAATTATATTTATTTCTCAAGTGGTTAGGCGGCAGTTCGGTAAATGAGAAAGATATGGATAAATTGCGTCTGTGGCTTTTTGCACTGCCCCTATTCTTGCGGGAAAGAACGGTTCGCGAAGAGGATTTGAAAAGGTCTTTTTCCGCTCTCGGGCATTTTCGGAAATTTTCCAAAAAACATTCTCGGGAAACGGTAAGAAAATTATTGAATGATCATTTCGGTCATTGGTATGAAGAAACGACTCTCCGACCGGTGATTCAAAGACCCTCCTTAAAGAAGTTAGAAGGTCGCTAACCAATTTTTAAGGGGTGGAATTTAAATAAAAGAGAGACTATCCTTCTTATCCGTAGATAACGAAGGAGTCTCTCGGATGTCGGATACGGCGCACGGAGAATATAAATACGGCTTTAAAACGGAGATCGAAACGGAAAGCTTTCCCAAGGGGCTTTCCGAAGAGGTCATTCGTGCCCTTTCCGCCAAGAAGGGGGAGCCCCCCTTCGTTTTGGAATTTCGTTTAAAAGCTTATAAAAAGTGGCGGCAATCCTTTGAGCCTAAATGGGCTAATATAAAATATCCTCCGATCGACTATCAAGATATTTCTTATTATTCGGCCCCGAAAAAAAAGATGAGCCTCGATAGCCTCGATCGGGTCGATCCGGAGATTTTAAAGACCTTCGATCGATTGGGAATCCCTTTGGATGAGCAAAAGCGGCTAACGAACGTGGCCGTGGACGTCGTTTTCGATTCGGTGTCTCTGGGAACGACTTTCAAAAAAAAATTAGCCGATGCGGGGGTGATTCTGTGTTCCATTTCGGAGGCGGTTCAAAAATATCCCGAGTTAATCGAAAAATATTTGGGAACGGTCGTTCCGATCGGGGACAATTATTTTGCCGCGCTGAATTCGGCCGTTTTTACCGACGGTTCTTTCGTATACGTTCCCGAAGGGGTGCGCTGTCCGATGGAGCTGTCGACTTACTTTCGAATCAATGACGAAGAAAGCGGTCAGTTCGAGCGCACGTTGATCATTGCGGAAAAAGACTCTTATGTCAGCTACCTGGAAGGCTGCACCGCACCGGCCTTTCAAAAAAATCAATTGCATGCCGCCGTCGTGGAATTGGTAGCCCTTGATCGGGCCGAAATTAAGTACTCCACGGTACAAAACTGGTATGCGGGAGATCCGAAAACCGGCAAGGGGGGAGTTTTTAACTTCGTGACGAAGCGGGGCCTTTGCAAGGGGGTTCGATCAAAAATCTCCTGGACGCAGGTCGAAACGGGTTCGGCCGTTACCTGGAAATACCCGAGCTGTTTCTTACAAGGGGATCATTCCGTCGGAGAGTTTTATTCGGTGGCCTTAACGAACGGACACATGCAGGCCGATACGGGAACGAAGATGATTCATTCGGGAAAAAATACGAAATCGACAATCATAGCCAAGGGAATTTCAGCCGACGTTTCTCATAATACGTACCGGGGATTGGTTCATATTTTGCCGAAGGCTTCCGGTGCCCGTAATTACACGCAGTGCGATTCCATGCTCGTCGGTAACCGGTGTTCGGCGAACACCTTTCCTTCGATAGAGGTAAAAAATCAAACCGGAACGGTAGAACACGAGGCTTCCACGTCAAAAATGAACGAAGAGCAGCTATTTTATCTGCAATCTCGAGGATTATCGAAAGAGGATGCCGTACAGATGATCGTCAATGGTTTTTGTCGGGAAGTGATTAAGGAACTTCCCTTGGAGTTTATGAAGGAAGCTCAAAAATTATTAATGCTTAAGTTAGAAAACTCGGTAGGTTAGTCTATGTTGGAAATTCTTGATTTACAAGCTCGGGCGGAAGGTATTCCGATCCTGAAAGGGGTTCGATTACGTCTGGCTCCGGGAGAGGTCCATGTTCTGATGGGACCGAACGGAGCCGGGAAGTCGACCTTGGCTAAGGTTTTGGCGGGGCATCCTTCTTATGAAACAACCGGCGGAGAGGTTCTCTTCTCGGGGGAGTCTTTGCTTTCTCTCGAACCCGAAGAGAGGGTTCTTCGAGGACTATTCATGACGTTCCAATATCCCGTCGAAATTCCCGGAGTCAGAAATCGGGAGTTTCTTTTGCAGGCTTTCAATGCCCGACGTCGTTTTCGCGGAGAAAAGGAGTGGACGGCGGAAGAGTTTGCCGTACTTCTTCGGGAAAAGCTCCGTTTTCTCGGTATGAAGGAAGAATTTTCGGAAAGAAACGTGAATGAGGGATTTTCCGGAGGAGAAAAGAAAAAGAACGAGATTTTACAAATGCATGTATTGGATCCTTCCTGCGTGATTTTAGATGAAACCGATTCGGGCCTGGATATTGATTCGATGAAAGTAGTCGCCGAGGGAATCCGGAGTTTGGCGGGGAAGGAGAGGGCGATTTTGCTGATCACCCATTACAAGAGACTATTGGAGTACGTAAAGCCCGATCGGATCCATGTTTTAATGGACGGCCGAATCGTTCGTTCCGGTCCTCCTTCCCTTGTCGATGAGTTGGAAGAAAAAGGTTATGATTGGTTGACGGAGGCCGTGCATCAATGATCCCGGCGGAAGATTTGATGCACGGCCTCCGTCAACCAATCATAACCTTTTTCTTCCAACT
>CAYGJM010000012.1:19705-23226 GCA_964350295.1 uncultured bacterium
TTGCTTCGTCAATCGGCGAAAAAACACCCGATTTTTCAAAAAGCAGCCGCACGCTATCACGCTGCCGTTACGGCGGGAAAAAAAGATTTATTGCGGCAAGTCGGTTTGCTTGCCCCCCCGTCCGGTCCCTTTCCCGACTTGAGCTCTCTCCTTCTTCCCTATCGAAACGAGCCGACGGTTGTTTTTTATAACGGCGTATTTATCCGAGAACTTTCCGGTATCGGACGGTATGGCGAAGAGGTCGTTTGCGAGCCGTTGGAAAGGGCGTTTTTCGATTACGAGTCTTTTTTGACCGACTATTTCGATTCTTACCTTGAAGGAGAGGAGGATCCGGAGCCTTTGCTTTCCTTGGCTCTTTCGGATCGAGGGGCTTTTCTCTATTTTCCCGAAAATTTTCGTTCGGAAAAACCGCTCAAAATCATTGAAATCGAAGACGGAGCGGAAGGGTACACTTCTCCTTTTGTCGTCCTCTGTTCGGGGCGAAAGGCATCGATTTTCATAGAAACCGTATCGATTCGCTCCAAGGAATTCACCGGGCAGGTGAACGGATGCCGGCATTTTATTTTGGAAGAAGGCGCCTCTTTGGATTGTCGACAAAGAGATTTTTCTCTTCCGGGCAGGTCTTTTTCGGCCCATCGTTATTTTTTGAAAAAGGAAAGTCGTCTGAAAGTTCTTCGAGCTTCTTTCGGGGCCGAAGAAGAACGGACGGATGACCGAGTGATTTTTTCCGGAGAAAATGCCGTTGCCGACCTGTCGGGACTATGGACTTTAAGAGACAACGGAAAAATGTCGGTGCGCGTTCGTATGGAACACCGGGCACCCCGTTGCATTTCTTCCCAGTTGTTTAAGGGAGTTTTAAAGGACTCTTCTTCTTCGGAATTCGACGGGAAAATATACATTTCTCCGGAAGCTTCCCAAACCGATGCCTATCAATTGAATCGTCATTGTCTTTTTTCGGATCGAGCCCGAGCTCGGAGTCGACCGAATCTCGAAATTTTTGCCGATGACGTAAAGGCTTCGCACGGCTCTTCAACGGGTCTTATCGATTCGGAAATGTTATTTTACTTAAGGGCACGGGGCATATCCGTGCGGGAAGCCGAAAAGTTATTGGTAAAGGCTTTTTTCGAGGACGTCTTTTCCAAGATCGAAGATCCCGAATGGCATGGAGCGGTTTCAAAAATGTTATCCGAGTCCATGGATGTCTGAGGAATTTTCCGCTATACGGGCCGATTTTCCGATGTTGGCCCACAAGATGAACGGTCATCCTCTGATTTATTTCGATAATGCGGTAACCGCTTTAAAACCTCGACCCGTTATCGAATGTTTGACGGAGTTTTATGCTGAATGCTACGGGAGCGTTCACCGGGGAGTGTACGCCTTATCGCAAGAAGCTTCTCGACGGTACCACGAAGTGAGGATCAAAACGGCCGATTTTATCGGGGCCCTTCCGGAAGAAGTTATTTTTACTTCCGGAACGACCGAATCCATCAACTTGGCAGCGGCCTCTTTTGCCGAAGCTTTTCTTGAAGAAGGGGATGAAATCCTCGTTTCCGTTTTGGAACATCATGCCAATATCATTCCTTGGCAACGGGCATGCGCTCTCAAAAAAGGGGTATTGCGCGTTATTCCCGTTTCGGACGAGGCTGTTTTGGATCTCGAGGCTTTGGAAGGATTGTTGACCGATAAGACCAAGCTGGTGGCTTTGACCCATGTTTCCAATGCTTTCGGAATTAAAAATCCCGTAAAGGAGATCATTCGTCTCATTCGTAAAAAAAGTCATGCGAAAGTATTGATAGACGGAGCGCAAAGCATTCCTCATCAAATCATTAACGTCAAAGATATGGATGCCGATTTCTTTGTTTTTTCCGCCCATAAGTGCTATGGACCGACGGGTATGGGCGTTCTGCACGGAAAAAAAGAGCTTCTCGAAGCCCTTCCGCCGTATCAAACGGGCGGGGATATGGTCGATACGGTGACATTCGAAAGAACGACTTATCGACCGCTTCCCCATAGATTCGAAGCGGGAACTCCGAATGTTGCCGGAGTACTCGGCTGGGGAGCGGCTCTCGATTATTTGCGTGCGGCGGATCGAGTTGCTTTTCGCGAACGCGAAAAGCAACTGACTCATTACGCTTCGGATCTATTGCGAGAAGAGAAGGGAGTCCGTATTTTAGGAGACTTTTCGGAAAAAGGCCCCATCATCGGTTTTACGGTTGAAGGAGTTCACTCCCTGGATATCGCCACTCTTTTGGATCTTCGAGGGGTAGCTATTCGGTCGGGCCATCATTGCGCGCAGCCTCTTCTTCGCCGGTTCGGTCTTTCCTCCTCTCTTCGTATTTCCTTTTCCTTTTATAACACCTTTCAAGAGATCGATCGTTTTATTCTTCTTTTTCGGGAAGCTCTTCGGCAATTGCGCTAAAAAAAAGGGGCCGGTATAGGTACGAAGAAAGGGAGGGGGTAAATGAAAGATCATCCCGGAAAGCCGGTTTCGGCATCTTCGATAGAAGGACATATCTATCAGGTTTTTCCAAACGATTTAAATCCGAATGACACCATTTTCGGAGGGCGTATCATGGAAATAGCCGACATGCTGGCGGCAGCTTGTGCCAAAATGCATGCCGAATGCACATGTGCAACCTTATTGGTAGATTCCTTGCGATTTTTAAACCCCGCCCGACGGGGCGAGATCCTGATTTTCCGGGCGGCCGTAAACAGGACGTGGAAAACTTCCATGGAAATCGGTATCAAGGTAACGGCTAAAGAGATCGGTGCCGAGGAAACCAAACGAGTCGTATCGGCTTTTTTCACTTTTGTCGCTTTGGACTCGAATAATAAACCGAGGCCCGTCATAGCCGTGATTCCGGAGACCGAAGAGCAAAAACGTCGCTATGAAGAAGCCGATATCCGAAGGCTGAAACGTTTGGAAGCGTCGGCTTTAAAGGATGCCTATCGGGAAAAAAAGAAGACGGATCATTGACCTTTCCGATAGGAAGGGAGTAAAAAAACTGCCAGGAAAAAAAACGGAATGCCTACCCAGAAAAAGAGGTGGGCCGTATTTCGCATTCCCGTCTTACAGGCCTGTTGAAACAAGGGAAACAGAGGGGAAAAAGAGTCCGGTCGAAGGGTTCTCAGTAGGGGAAGAATGGCGGAAGGAGAAACCCGAATGTCTCCGTTACTCAGAAGAGCGAAAAATTCCTTTTGTACGCTCGATACCAAAGAAAGAATGGCCGTCGAAATACCGCAGTAAGCTCCGACGTAAGGCAGGGAGCCGATCGAGGGGGGTAAGCGAGGATCCGTAAAAAAATCGGACCATCTTTCGGTCATCGATAGGCCCGCGAAAAATAAGGCCGAATAAAAAGGGAGAGAGGATCGATCGAAGAAGGGAATGCCGGCCCAGGCAAGGAGGAGGAAAAAAAAGGGGAAAACAAAGGAACTCTTTGATGCTTTTCGAAATATCGCCTTTATAAACAGAGAAAAGAGTCCTCCGATAGAAAAAAAGAAGAAAATCAATTCGGATTTGT
>CAYGJM010000012.1:23236-27896 GCA_964350295.1 uncultured bacterium
GACCATTGCATAAAACGAAATGATTATTAAAAAAGGCCAAAAACAAAAATGGTAGATCGTCGAAAAAAACGGGGAGGAAAGAAACGATCGCCGATCGAAACTTTCGAGTCGACATTTTTCTTCGTATCGTCCGAGAAAAAAGAGTAAAAAAGCCGCAAACAATAAAAGAGCGGATAGCCCCGTACCCCAGAGGAGGATTCGGTTAACGGTAACCATCAGCAGAATCCAAGCCGGAACAAAATAAAAAATACCTTTCGGGCGAGAAGAAGGGGAAAAGGAAAAAAAAGAGACCTTTTCGGCAAATAACGAGAAAAAAAAGAGAAGAAAGGCTAAAAAACCCGGTACGTAAAAGGAAAGGGGAGAAAGCAGGGGGCCGATAAAAAGAGGGAGAAAAAAAAGGGCTTTCCGTTTTTCATTTTCCAACGATCGTAATAGCGGATAACAGGCGAAGCCTTGGAGGAATCGACAAAGGACGATGCAGAAAAAAGAAGGATAAAACGGAAGGGAAAGAGCCCCCAGTGCATAGAAGAGGGCAGCGCAAAGAAAGGTCTTTTTTAAGGGAGAGAAAAGGTGCCGTGCAAAGGAAGCCAAGGCTATTCCGGAAAAGAAGGCCGTGAGGAGCAGGACGGCATTATAAAGAGAATCGGTCGATGCAAAAAAAAGAGCACGAAGAGAAATAAAAATATCGCTCGAAAACAGAAGAAGGATGGCGATGGTTCGAAAGTTTTTCATAAAAAGTCTTCATGCATTTTCTTTTTTTTGATACTCTTTTTTATACATTCAAATAAAGGTTAAAAAGATGCATTGGCAAGACAGACCTTATCGGATTTCGGGAAAAGCGGGAGAAACGAAGCTTTTTTGTGCCTGCGGAAAAACGAATAATCCTCCGTATTGTGACGGTTCTCACAAGTGTTCCGGAAAGGAACCCTACAAAGTAACCTTCGAAAAGGACATGACGATTTCCATATGTGGCTGCGGAAAGTCTAAAACCCTTCCGTATTGCGACGGTTCACATCGCTGCGGTTGTCATTGCTCTTGTAAATAGAGTACATGGCAAAAGTATTGGTGACCGGGGCTACCGGATTTATAGGGAAAAGACTGGTTCATGAGTTATTGGCTTCGGGACATGAAGTTTATGCCTTGAGTCGCCTCCGGGGAGCCGTTATTCGAGAGAACGAAACAAAGAAGCTTCATATGCTTTACGGAAGTATCGGACATCTCGAAAAAGAGGGGTTTCCCCAAGATATCGAGGCTGCTTATTATTTGGTTCATTCCTTGGGATCGCTTATCCGGAATCTTCCGGAAGAGGAGCGGAAAACGGCCGAGATATTTTTGCAAGACATCGAAAAGACATCTTGTCGGCAGATTATTTTTTTGGGAGGGATTATCGAAAGCGAGAATAATCTTTCTCCTCATCTCGCAGCTCGACGGGAAGTGGAAAAAACCTTGCAAAGCGGTCGCATACCGGTGACCGTCCTCCGGTCAAGTATTATTATAGGTTCGGGAAGTGCCTCCTTCGAAATCATTCGAGATCTGACGGAAAAGCTTCCCGTCATGATAGCTCCTCGTTGGATTCATAGTCGGTGTCAACCCATCGCCATACGCGATGTTCTTTTTTATTTGGCGGGGGTTTTATTGCGGGAAGCGTGTTATCGAAAGGTTTTTGATATCGGCGGCCCGGAAGCCTATACTTTTCGAGAAGTTCTTCTTCGTTATGCCGCCTTTCGAAAACTCAAAAGGAAAATTTACGTCGTTCCTTTTATGACCCCGAGGCTTTCCGGACTTTGGCTCGTATTAATCACGTCGGTTCGCTTTTCCATTTGTTATTACCTCGTCGAAAGTATGAGAAAAAATACGGTAAAGTCTTCCGATGCGATCGATCGCATCCTGCCGCATGTTTGTCTTCCTTATGAAGAAGCCCTGGAAAAAGCTTTTCTCAAGATTTCTCAAAAGGAGGTAATGTCGACGTGGATGGATGCCCGGGAAGGCAATGCATCGGTGTTCGGCGAGAACGGAACCGTTCCCGCGGAAGGATGTTTTCGAGACGTTCGAAAGGTTGCCTTTCGCATACCGGAGAATCTCTTATTGCAGAAGGTTTGGTCGATCGGAGGAGATAACGGTTGGTATTCGATGAATTGGGCCTGGAAGCTTCGAGGATTCGTCGATCGCCTTTGCGGAGGAATAGGTTTTCGCCGCGGGCGAAAAGATCCCCAAAAGGCCGAACCGGGGGATTTTGTTGATTTTTGGAGGGTTTTACTTTCCGATCGGGACAAAGGACATCTTATTCTGTATGCCGAAATGAGACTGCCGGGAGAGGCTTGGCTGGAATTTAAAATACATCGAGAAGAGAAATTCTTGGAACAGACGGCAACCTTCCGACCGAAAGGGCTTGCGGGCCGAGCTTATTGGTATTTATTATGGCCCGTACATAAGATTATTTTCGGAAACATGGCGAAGGGCTTGTGTCACAGTTCATAGAACTTTTTAATCGGATGGAAAAAGTAAACGATAAAAGGGATCCAAAGAGCCACAAACGGCGAGAGAATCCGATTTTCGGAGAGGATGTAAAAAGCATCCGTACAGCTGTAAAAGGATAGAAGGCCGGCAATCGAAAATAAATAAATAAAAAAGGTCTTCGGCACTCTTGAAAAACGAAGGCAAAAGGGAGCCAGTGCCGGAAGAAGAAGCAAGGGCAGCAAGGGCATTGATAGCTTATAGGTCATGACGGTGATCAGGGCATTTTTATTTTTTACGCTCTTTTTTCCCCGAAGAATCCGGAACCAATCGGAAAGGGTCAGAGTCTTTTCGGATAAGGTGGAGCGGATCAGCGGATCGAAATCGATATGCATCTCTTGAAATGTTTGTACTTCCGCTGCGGCGGTTAATTCCAAAAGATCATTTTCCCTCCTTCGAAATTCAAAACAGCGAAGAGCCCTCGGGGGCGAATCATAAGGAAAAAGTTCCTTACAATAAAAAAAATGATCGGCCGATCGGATCCAGTAGAGCTCTTCCAAAGATTTTTTTATCGGATTGAACTTTCTGAAAATTAACTTGGAATCATCGTCAAGCGTGAAGGAGTGAACGGCGGGATCATTTTTTCGATATTTACGCATCTGTTTAATCAGTTCCAGTTTTTTTTGAGCGTAAGGCTCGAAAAATACAAAATTCAGATACAACAAGGAGGTTAAAAAAAAGGCAAAAGCAAAAAGAGGGGAAAGAAGTCTCTTATAAGAAACTCCGGCCGTCAGCATGGAGGTCATTCCTTGATGAGAGTGAAGACCGTTCAGGATTTTCAAGAGGGTCATCAGAAAGGCAAAAGGGATCAGGAATTCCGTTTTTTGGGATAAGGTACAGGCATAAAAAAGAGAGATAGCCGGGAAGGATACGGATTGAAAATGGTCGATTCGGGAAGAATAATCGATAAGAATATATAAAAAATAAAAGGCAAATAGAAAGGGAAAAAAGAAGGAGGCAGCTTCCTGAAGGAGGGCTCGATTCCAAATTTTCATTCAATGCCTCCGGAAATGCGGCGTAATTTGAGGAAAGAAAAGAAAAGGATCAAAAGATGAGGGACAAAGTATACGGCGTAAGATAAGAGAATTCGATGGCGAAAGGCCTGGCCGACGAAAAAGCAAAGCAGGCTAAAAACCGTTAGGATGAAAATAATAAAAAAATTCTTTTTCTTTGCGTTTCTTCCGATTTCAACCGAGAAGGCCATTCCCAATACCGTAAAGGAAAAAACGGAAAGAGCCAGACCGATCCGTCGTAGGATATCCGTATAATGAGCTTCGATACCGTGTTTCTGTTTTCCGACTTTCCGAACAGGATTTCGGCCTCTTTCTTGCTTGGCCCTTTCCAGCGAAATTCGTAAAAAAGAAATCGGTAATTGATCCGGTACGGGTCGAGAGAAGGAGTGTCCCATCAATGCGGCCAAGTCCGCGGAAGAAGTGCGGACGTTTCTTTCATTTTCGATGACGATGTTCGGAGCGGTATCAGGTTCTTTCGTTATCAGAGGAGAAACGCAGCTGATGACGGGGGTCGTCAGAGAAGAGTCTTGAATGCGAATGTCTTTGATATTCATCAGGTTTAGTCCGTTGCTTTTCGTGTCGGGCGAGATGAGAAAAAGGTAATCGGCCGCCCGTCCCCTTTCGGTAATTTTCATGTCTATGAAGAGGTCGCGAAGTTTTAATTTGTTTCGATTCTCCAAAAGAGTTGAGCATGATAAGTTGATTCATGATTTTTTTCGTGGCTAGTTTACTTTTGGTCGTGAATTCCGAAACGATGAGAAAATTGCCTAAAGAAAGCAAAAAGGACAAGGCAAAAATAGGGAGAGTCAAGGTAAAGAGAGAGAGGCCCGAAGCTCTCATGGCCGTTAACTCTCGGGAAGAGGAAAGTCTTTGATAAAGAAGAAAGGAGGAGAGGAGGGCAGAAATCGGAACGGCAATGGGTAAGATAAAGGGGATGATATTAAAAATAAAAATAAAGACATATTTGGGGTGAGGTGTCAAGGCCAGCATTTTGGCGATCTCTCGAAGGCGAGTCACGAACAGAATCAGAATAAAACAAAGGATCGAAAGAAAAAATACTTTCAGAAATTGTCTCAGGAGGTATCGCCAAACGATGGGCATGTGCTTTCGGGAAGGTTGCTTTGAATCAGGGG
>CAYGJM010000013.1:0-6527 GCA_964350295.1 uncultured bacterium
CCGAAAGCTCTTTGACCGTTACGTGATCCTTTAAAAGAATATCCCCCTCGAATCGAGCCGACTTTAAGCAGGTAGTATTCGATTGATATACGATATTTTTTGCCCGAATTTCAACCCTTTCCGGCGGATCTTTCTTACCTATCTCCCCTTCCAACCGGACTTCTCCGTTCCCCGCATCCGCAGTAAAGGGATGAGGTCCGTCAATTCCGGAGCGAAAATGAATGATTTCCTCACCCGATGAAAGAAAGGAAAAAGGACCCGTTAAAAAGATCTCTCCCGCTTCCGAAGAACCGGAAAGGGTTCGAATAACCCCTTGAGCACTTATTTTCCCGACGGGACGTTCGAAATATCCCCCTATTTCCCATACGAAATCCTCATCTCTTCCGAGAACGACTTCACCCGTATTCCCTAAAGTTGCCTTTCCGGAAATCGCTCCCCCCTTCCCTAATTCGAAGTTCTTCCCTTCTCCTTCGGCAAGCAAGGAACAAGCTCGTAAATAGCCGTCTATTCTCGTATGATCGGAAAAAGTCAAGGAGGGGGAAGTCGTCGTAAAGTGATTCACGAAAACGGTATTTTCGAAGTGCAAGCGACTTTCCGTATTCAGGGTAAAATTATGCAGGAAGACATCTCGACCGAAATGAATATTTCCGTTCTTAACCGATAAAATAAAATCCGAAACCGTATTATTTTGGGAGACCCGTCCCGTCACTCCGAAAGAGGGCCCCCGAACATCCATCGAAAGATTTTGCGTCAACTCCAGCTCGAACAGATCGGCGGCCTCTTTAACGGTAATCGTTCCTCCGGCCTTGAGAAGAGATTCCGAACAAATAAAATTCTTTTCGAAAGAAAACTCTTTATCCGGATCGCTTAGCAAAGAAACCCCGCCGCCGTTTTGAAAAACGGACTCTCCCGCAAAACGACCGCTTCCCGAAAAATTCACCTGCGTTCCGCTTCCGACAACGAGAAAATCCCGTACTTGTATTTCTTTATTGACGGAACAATCTCCGGAAAGCGTCAGCATCGGAGACGAACAATGCAAAGATCCTAATCGCAAGGATACGGGAACGGTTACGGGAAGATCGCTTTTCAAAACAAGCGTTTCTACGGATACTTTATCTCGTAAAAAAATCTCTGCCGAACCCGCTTCCAAAACAAGTTTTCCGGAAGAAATTTCTTGCGTTACGACTCCCTCAATGACAATTGGCGCATTTCCCGAGATGACGGTCACATTTCCGATAACCTCCAAATTCCCGAGGTGTACGCGTTCACCGCTTTCCAGGGTCCCGGATCCGGATAACTTTTGAGAAGCGGTATGCAAAGGACCTTCGAATTCGGAACGACTGTCGCTATCTTTTCCTAAAACGAGTACGCCCGTATGAAGAAAATTCGTAATCCCGGAAAAACTTCCTCCCTTAGCAAAAATGATTTTTTTTTCGGTTCCGTGCGTTGACAAAGAAGAACAGATCGCTTTTCCTTCCGCGGTTACGTCGTGATAAAAGGAAATAGCCGGTGAGGATACGGTCATATCATGAACGGAAACGGCACCGCGAATCAAAGGTTCGCAAGAAGTGCGCACTTCCAGGTTATGAACTTGCAGGTCGCCGTCTACGGTGAGCTGTCCTCCGTCGGCATGTAGGCTCAGATCGGCCCGCTCTTTCTGTCGTAAGTTTCCGTTGACGCATAAGGGATGATCTCCCGTATCGATAACCGAAGAGCCGAGTAAATAAAGATCTTTCGTTCGTAAACCGCGGCACTCGATCATTCCTTCCAAATATCCCGAAGCGGAAGAAGCGATGTCCAGTTCTCCCTCTATTCGGAATTTCTTTTCCGCAGGAGATCGGAAGGTGATACCTTTCGTATTTTTAAAGCTCGGCTCCTTTGTAAAAACCCCTCCTCCGGAAAAAATGACAAAGCTATCTCCTTCGGAAGTAAACCTACCCGCTATCGTCTCATCGGTAACGGTCAAGGAGACACCGGTCTCCAAAAGATCAAAACCTTTGATCGAACCGTTTACGACAACTTGGGTCTCCTCAAAATCCGGCTTCCCGAATACGCATTCCGAATCTCCCTCTCCTCGAGCCATCAAATCGGCGTCGAAACGAAAGAAGGGTTGTTTGCGTATCCCGCCGTGTGGATGAAAGGCTATTTTCTTTCCTTCAAACGTCCACCCCGCTTCAGGGCTTACCGGGACCGAAACATAGAGCTCGTGAGCCGTTATCTCTTTGAAATCCTTTCGGGAAAGGATTCGTCCTTTTTCCTTGGCTCGAACGATCAAGGAAACTTTTCCGTTGGGAATCCGGATATACTCCCTTTTTAATTGAATTTCATTTCCCGCATCTAAAGTAAGATCAATGGCCGAAGAGAGGTTTTCAATATCGGCATTGACAATAATTTTATTCGTGGCGGAAATATGCAGTTTCCCGCCCGTAAAATTATTAATGGCCCGGATATTAATAACAACCTGTGATTCATCGACATGATCGCCGATCAGGGATAAATCGTCGATCCCTCCGTGTTCCTGGATAATAATATTTGAAGGATCCAAAAACCATGTTCCGGGACTTCCTTTTTCGGCATCGACGCGCACGGTTCCCTCGCCGATACTCAAACGATCCTTACAAGAGGTTTCGACACGCCCTCCATCTCCCCCCTTTTGTCCTCCGTCGGCATAAATTTCCCCATTGAAAGAGGTATGGCTATTCGATCGAAGAATCACTTCCCCTCCGGCTCCGTAGATCACGGCACTGGCATCGACGATCGTATTTCGGTCCAAGAAGGTCTCGGAGGTTTTTTCCCATCCTTCCCCTTCGTTAAATGAATCGCCCAGATAAATATTTCCGCCTCCGAAATCTCCGGAAGCATCCAAATAAGCTCCCAATAAGGAGACCCGTCGAGCCGCGACTCGTATGACTCCTCCGGATTCTCCGTTTCTTCCGTTCTTTACGTCTATTTTTCCGCGGACTTCGCACATCCCTTCTCGACTCTCCATCGATACTTCTTGAGAAGTAACCGATCCCGTGTGCACGATCGAAGGTTCGCTTCCGGCATTCGTATCCTGAAAGGAGACATTTCTTTCCGCCGTTACCTCACCCGTATTAATAATGTGGCGACCCCGAAAACAGACTTCTCCCCGAGATTGAATTTTTCCGTGATGAATGATATCTCCCGTACTTTCGGTAAAATGAGCCTCTCCGTTTTCGAAATATAGATCGGCACCGACAAACTCAAAAGACCCCTTTTCAAAACGAGCCTCTTTACGAATAACGATTCCGCAAGGATTTACCCAACAAACCCGCCCGTCGGCAGAAATTTTATTCCCGATTTCCGTCGGAACGGAAGAGGAAATCCGGATGATCAACCGAGAGTCTTTGCTCGGCTGAATAATTCTTATTTCCTTTTGCGCCGAGAAATCAAATTCATGATAATCGACAATACTATGATCGGAAGCATATATTTTCGTAACCTCCCCTTGCTGTACGACCGAAATTTTTCCTTTCTTTACCTCCATATTCATAACCGAAGAAGAAAGCGGCATTTCCAAAAATAAGGCGAAGATTAAAAAGGTAACGGGGAAGAAAAAATTTTTAATACGCATATGACCTTGTGCCTGTTTATGGATCCCGATCTCTTCGGAATCCGTCATTTATCCCAAAATTCCTTATTGACCGGATCTAATTCTTTGTAAATTCCTTTTTCTAAAAAAACGCAAGCCTTTGGTTTTTAAAGAAAAAGCATTTCCGACTTCCTCTTTATTCTTTCCCTTACGAATAAAACCGGATACGCTTTCCCAAAGAAAAATCCGTTTTCATCTTTTCAACAAATGTGTTAGTCTTTCTCTCCTTAACGTGAATACGCAGGCATTATTTCATGGATATTCCTCCTACCTATGACCCGAATAAAACGGAAAGTAAATGGTTTACGTATTGGATGGACCGAAATCATTTCCGAGCCGATCCGACCAGTAAAAAGCCCCCCTATTCCCTCGTCATGCCTCCGCCTAACGTTACGGGGATTCTCCACATGGGTCACGTGTTGGGCAATACCCTGCAGGATATCCTCGCTCGTTTGAAACGAATGAGCGGTTTTGAGGTCCTCTGGCTGCCGGGAGCCGACCACGCCGGCATTGCCACGCAAACCGTCGTCGAAAGAAACCTCTTAAAAAGCACGGGCAAAACAAGGCGTGACTTTTCCAGGGAAGAGTTCGAAAAGTCGTGTCATGAATGGAGCGATGCCCACCGGGGGAAAATCCTGGAACAAATTCAAAAAATAGGCTGTTCCTGTGATTATTCCGCTTTTACCTTCACGATGGACCCCTCCGTTAATAAAGCGGTACGCTCTCTTTTTAAAAAGCTTTTCGACGAGGGTTACCTCTATCGCGGTAACTATTTGGTCAATTGGGATCCCGTAACGCAAACGGCCCTTGCCGATGACGAAGTCGAGCATGAGGAAAAAGAGAGCTTTTTATGGTATATTTCCTATCCGATTCTCGACGGGACCGAAACGATCGTAATTGCTACGACAAGACCCGAAACGATTTTGGGAGATACGGCCATTGCCGTTTCCCCTTCCGATCCCCGCTATCAACACCTGATCGGACAAAAGGCGAAACTTCCTCTTTCCGATCGAACCGTTCCGATTATTGCCGATCCCCATGCCGACCCGAAATTCGGAACGGGCGCCCTGAAGATCACGCCCGCTCATGATTTTCACGATTATGACATCGGAAAACGGCACGGTTTGGAAATGAGAAATATCATGACCCCCGACGGAAAAATCAATGCAAACGGCGGCCCCTTCGAAGGATTGAGCATGTCGGAGGCTCGCGAAGAGGTCATTCAATCCCTGAAACGAATCGGTGCCCTCGTAAAAGTCGAACCCCACCGTCATAAAGTCGGCATTTCCTACCGGTCGAAAGCGGTGATCGAACCCTTTCTCTCCCGGCAATGGTTCATTCGGATGAGCTCCTTTGCCCCCAAACTAAAGGAAGCGATTACCTCCTCGCAAGTTCGCTTTCATCCGAAAAACTGGGACGCCACCTATTTCCATTGGATTGATAATCTGAGGGATTGGTGTATCTCGAGACAGTTATGGTGGGGACATCGCATTCCGATTTGGTATCATCGCAACGATCCCGAGCGAATGGTCTGTGCCGGAGAAGAAGAATATCCGCCGGAAGTTCGGCAATCTCCCGAAGACTGGATCCCCGAAGAAGACGTGCTCGACACCTGGTTTTCTTCCGCTCTTTGGCCCTTCAGCACCTTGGGATGGCCAAAAAAAACGGCCCTATCGGATAAATTCTATCCCAACAGCGTTCTCATTACCGGAAATGACATCCTCTTCTTTTGGGTCGCCCGGATGATGATGATGGGAGAGTATGCCTTGAAACGCCTCCCCTTTCCGGACGTTATTTTAACCGGTCTTATTTATGGTAAGTCTTACTGGCGTCATAATGCGGACGGATCCGTCCGTTATGCCGATCCGGAGGAAAGGTTGGCTTACGATTTGGGGAAGGAGCCTCCGAAAGACGTTCATTCCAAATGGGAAAAAATTTCCAAGTCCAAAGGAAATGCCATCGCCCCCGGAGAAATCATCGATCAATACGGAGCCTGTGCCATGAGAATGGCTCTGGCCTCGGTCTCCTGCCAATCCCAACAGATCGACCTGGATCGCAGACGTTTCGAAGAGTCCAAAAATTTCATGAATAAAATTTGGAATGCCTCTCGATTCGTTCTCTCTCACCTCGAAAAGATGGATCCCCTCACTCCGGAAAGAGGTCTTGCCTCCGAAACTCTCCGCCCGGAAGATTATTGGATGCTGCAACGACTTTATACCGTCACCGGCGAGATCCGCAACTTTTTCGAAAGTTTTTCCTTTGATAAGGGCTCCCAAGCCGGTTATGACTTCTTCCGAAACGAATTTTGTTCCTATTATTTAGAGCTGGCAAAACCCTATCTATTCGAAAAAACGGGCTCCTCGGCCGAAAGAGACAATAAGTATTTGATCCTGCTGATCGTATTGACGGCCTGTCTTCGCCTGCTCCATCCGGTGATCCCTTTTATTACCGAAGAGCTCTTTTCCCTGGTCCGTTCTTTCCCCTTTCCTCGAAAGTCCGGAAAAAAAGTGGATCCTTTTACCGAAGAGCTCTTGCAAGCCCTTTCGGCCGATTGCTGCGCCGTTTCCCCCTATCCGAACTATCCTTTTTCTTTTGACTTTGCAAACGGAGAAGCCGATTTTTCCCGGTTACGGCAAATCATTTATATCCTCCGCAATATTCGGGGGGAAATGAAAATCGGCCCCGGCATGAAAACCGATCTCTATATCGAAGGGGAATCGGAAGCCTTCCTCGAAAAAAACCTTTCGGTCCTCCAAGCCCTCATCCCTTTGGAAGAGGTTCATATCGGAAAGGCTCCCCCTCCGGGAATCCATAGTTCGGCCGTTCATCAAGGAACTCGATTCTCGGTTCCCCTGCCTAAAAGCCTTTTGATCCGGGAAAGAGAAAGACTTCTCAAAGAAGAAGAGAAAAAAAC
>CAYGJM010000013.1:6590-13361 GCA_964350295.1 uncultured bacterium
GCTACCGAGAAGAAACTATCCAATCCCGACTTTAAGGAAAAAGCCCCCGTGGAATTGGTAAGAAAACAGGAAAGTCTTCTGAAGGAACAATGCGATGAATTGACGGAGATCCGGAAAAAACTGTCCGAACTGCCGATCACGAGTTAGTTGACCTTATCGAAAAAACAGACCGAAAATTTTCGGATAATTCCGCCTTTACTTCAGAGGTCCCTATTATCCTAGTTTTTCATTTTTAACTTGTCGAATGCTCCCTAATATAAAAAGCCCGGAAGATATAGGGGGATTTTTTTATGATCTCCCAATAAAAGATCATCCGCCACAATGTAAGCTTTCCTATTTTTTTGGATTTGCTTTGTTGTTTTTCCTTTGCCTCCTACTTCAAGGATAGTATCCTCCACTTTAAAATCGCCTTGTTCACTATAAAATAGAGGAAGATGGGCATTTTGAACTTGATTAACTACAAAAGTTTCTCTTATTTTTCCACGCTCTTGATCTTGAAGCATGGGAATAAAAGTACAATAGATAAGATTGGTATTATCCGGATAAATCTTTATAGGTTTTTTTAATTGAGCTTTCCCTGTTTTTCCGGGATAGATATAGCGAATGAGACCCGACTCTTTCAAAGAAGAGAGATAGGAGGAGACCATTTCAAAATCTTTACCCAGTGTTTTTGATAATTTAAAAGCACTGATCTCTCCCGGTGAGGAGCTGATGATAAATTTATAGAGCTGCTCTATGACTTGCAGAGAAGAGGTTTTTAAAGAGAGTAATGTCGCAATATCTTCATAAATAGTCATCTGAACGGCATTTTCCAGAGATTGAAATTTTTCATATTCTCTAGTTTTTCAAATGGAGGCAAAAAAACTTGGGAAAAGGATAAAAATTGCTCGAATTGAGAAAGACATGACTCAAGAAGATCTTGCTGAAGCAACTCAAACCCAGTAGAAAGCTATTTCTCGCTATGAGACAGGTTTATCATTACCTTCATTAGAAACTCTGATGAAAATTGCTAAAGCTCTCAAAAAGCCTGAAGTTTTCTATAGCTCACAAAATTAATATTTTATGAGCTATAGAAAGTTGATCTATAACTCATCCTGTGAGTTAGCGAAATTACTAGCTCTATAAATCATTATTTATTATAATTTTGAGTTATAGAAATGAGAGATCAAACTATGGTATGGAATTGGCAACTTGCTGACTGGCCACACTTTAAGTACAATATCGATGTATTGAACGAGCTAGAAAAAGAATTTTTTAAATTTGAGGGTGGTGAAATGGCTATTTTGAAACATCTGGATGATGGAAATAAGCGGGATTTTGTTATTGAAATGCTATGTCTAGAAGGCTTGAATAGTGCGGAAGTTGAAGGAGAAATTTTGCAGCGTGAAAGTTTACAGTCTTCCATCCAAAGGCATTTTGGTTTAACGACAGGAGAAAAAAAAATTCCTGCTGAGGAACAAAGCATGGGTGACTTACTTTGGGACGTCTATGATACTTTCCTAGAGCCACTGACTCATAAAATGCTCTATAAATGGCACAATCTTCTTTTGCAAAAAAACTCAAAGATTTCAGACATAGGAAAGTATAGAACTCACACTGATCCAATGCAAGTTATTGCAGGCCGCTATGATAAACATGAAGTCTATTTCGAGGCTCCACCATCAAGTATTCTAGACAAGGAAATGACACATTTTATTGATTGGTTTAATGATTCTTCTCAATGTTCATCCGTTTTAGCAAAAGCGGCTGTTTCACATGTTTACTTTGAGAGTATTCACCCATTTGAAGATGGTAATGGACGTATAGGTCGAGCCCTTGTGGAAAAAATTTTGTCAAAAAATTTAGGCTATCCAAGCTTGATTGCAGTTTCTCAAATTATAACAAAAAAAAAGAAAGAATATTATGCAGCTCTTGGGCATTGCAATAGGACATTAAATATTCAAAATTGGGTTTTATTTTTTTCTGAAATAATTCTAGAAGCACAAAAAGAATCCCTAGATTTGATTCATTTTTTAATGGGAAAGTCATTACTAATGAATAGATTAGAAGGGCATATTAATAATCGACAGAAAAAAGTTTTATTAAGAATGTTTGCTGAAGGACTTAAAGGTTTTTCAGGGGGGCTAAGTGCTGAAAATTACATTGCAATAACTAAAACTTCTAGAGCTACCGCAACAAGAGATTTGCTCGATCTGCTTGAAAAAGGGGCTCTAAGGAAAACCGGTCAATTAAGACATACTCGTTATTGGCTTAACCTACACAATGAGTGTAGATAGAAATTTTAGTTTTCTTCTAGATAGTGTCGTCACGAGATCCCTGCCCAGATAGCAATACATCTAATATGGACAGCTGCTAAAAACGAGGCTGCATTTTTAGCATATCGGGTCGCTATTCCCCTCCACCGTTTCAGATGCAAAAATGCATTTTCCACTAAGTGCCTTAACCTATAGAGTTCTTTGTCGTATTCTCGAGCAATTCTTCGGTTTTTCCTCGGCGGTATTACTGCCTTCATTCCTTGTCGTGAAGCTTGCTCAATGATCTCATCACTGTCATACCCCTTATCCGCAAGCAATTGCTCTGCTGTGAGCCCTTCTATTAACCGACCGGCTTGGGTGCAGTCTGCCGTTGTACCTTCTGTAATAATAACCCGGATCGGCATGCCATGTGCATCCACGGCGAGATGCAATTTCGTATTGAGCCCCCTTTTGTGCGACTCATCACCTGATTGCCTCCCTTTGCTCCCGCTGCATGGGGATGCACCTTACAATGGGAAGCATCTATCATCAACCATTCATAATCAGGGTCATCAATCAACACTTCGAGTAACTTGGCCTAAACTCCCCGGTCCCTCCATCGAGTAAACCGCCGATGCGTGTTTTTCCGGTCGCCATAATCTGGAGGTAAATCTCTCCATGGAGCCCCTGTACGTAATATCCAAAACACCGCGTTGAGGAATGTTCGGTTGTCTCTGGCTATTCCTCCCCAGATTCCTCGTCTCCCCGGTAAACGAGATTCTAGTAAATTCCAAACTCTATCGGATATATCATGTCGTCTGTGTGCTTCCATGAGACCTCTTTATTTTGGGAGGAGACTATAACACATTCAAACATTTTCTTGTCTTGTGACGACACTATCTAAAATACCGGTGATATTTTTATTTTTGATAGCTTCATCAAACTGACTGCGGTGATAGAAAGGTCTTTTTTCAAACTGTTCTATAAGAATACGTTGAATTTCAAAAAGCCGATACATAGACATTCCATTCGGTTGTAACCGAACTATATATTAAAAATCATTTGGTTTTAACCAAATACACAAACTTATAACCATATCATTATAAGAGATTTAAATATAATCAAAGAAAATACCGCAAATAGGTAGACCTCTTCCATCCCGCTCCCCATACATGCTTCAAAGTCACTTTTAAGAACTTTTCTCTTCGCTTGTTACCGGAGCTCGCCGACGGAATTTTTTGAAATAAACCATCGTCGATAAGGATAGGACTGCCGATACCGTCAAAATGATTTTTGCCGAGAAAACCAATAATACGCCGCCGAGGAGGCAAATCATACCGTCTCCTAAAACCCGTAAGGATAATTGAGTCCCCATCACCTCTCCCTGTATGTTATCCGAAACGGAGTCGGATATCTGCACCGTAAGCAAGGTCACCCCGAGCCCTATGACCAATCCGATGAGAGCAAACCATATGAGCATGAAAAAACCGGTATTCGAAAATAAGATCCCCGATAAGAAAAGGGCAAATCCTCCGATGGCTCCCGCGGTCGGTCCCGTTCCGAAAGAACGGGAAGCGATAAGTGTCGGCAACCAAGCGTTTCCCAATGCCAAACCGATACATAAAACACCGTTATAGACCATAAGTTCTCCGGGGGTTAGCATCCACTTGGCCGTCAGATAGACGGGAGCAAACTCGTAAAAGATATCCACGGCTAGCGTAAAAGAAGTCGATATGAGAATGAGTCGTTTGACGGTCTTATTCGAAAAAAGGGCTCTCGTTCGGGCCATAAAATTCAACCGTTGCCGTAAGGTTCTCGTATCCTTCTTGGAGGGATGAGAAGAATTCGTAAGGATAAGATTTGCAAGGAGAGCGGTAAACAGAAAGAGCAGGCAAATAACGTAGAACGGCGTAGAGGCGGTAAAGCCTTTATAGATTCTTTTATCGGTTAAAACCCCTCCTAAAAAGGGCCCCAGTAAATAGGCTATCGAAATCGCCGCATTGATTCTGCCGAGCGTCTTAGGCTTCGGGAGCATTTTTAGGTCGGCGCACATGGCCCGGGCTATGGCTACGTTTCCTTCCATAAACCCCGCTACGAATCGACTGATAACAAGTAAAATAAGGTATTGTTTGGCAACGGCTATCCCCGTAAGCAGGCTACAAACGGAAGAAAGAATTAAACTTCCCGACAATAGATGTTTACGCCCGTAATCATCGGATAGGGCGCCGAGAATCGGTGAACCGAAAAACTGACCCAAGGGATATACCGCCAAGGTTATTCCCAAAAGAAGAGCACGGGAGGAATCTCCCCAAGAAGAAGGCAGAAAGGAATACTTTACATGCAAAAATAAAGGGGGGAAAATGAGATAGGGGATGGAAATTCCCACAAAACCGATAAAGACGATCACTAAAATAACGAGAAATCGCCTCTTCTGACTTTTTAATTCCATCCCCTATTTTCCTGTAACTTCCTCCGTTGCGGAGGGCTTAAGGCTTTCTTTTTTGATTTGCCCCAGATAACCGGGAAGGTCCAATCCCGCCATGGAGGCCACGTCATGAAGAGCCGGGAGCGACTTGACTATCCCGCTGACAAAATTAGAAGTGGTCGTTTTCCCTTCGGCATCCCCTTTTCCGCCGTCCCAAACGGTAATTTTATCTATCTTAAGATTTTTAATAGCTTCAGCCTGTAGGGCAACAAGTTTTTCCAGCTTTTCAATAAGAAGCAACGTAGAGGCCTGATCGGCCTTGTGCCCGCAAGCCGCTATCAACTGCTCGTATCCTTTTGACTTTGCCGTTAATATCTCACTTACCCCCTGGGCTTCCGCCTTTTTGAGGTTGATCAAGGCCGTTGCCTCTCCCTGAGATTGAAGAACGGCCTTTTGAGCAACGGCCGCCGCATCGATTTCCATTTTCCTTTTGGCAATTTCCTTGGGAACGATTTCTTCGGCTTCCAACCTTTTGGTTTCGGCAAGGGTTCGGGAGCACTGAATTTCCGTCTGCGCCTTTTGCCGGGCTATTTCGCTGATTTGAAAGGCTTGCGCCTCTTTTTCCGCCAAAACGGAATTAGCCATGGAAATTTTTGCCTTGGAAAGGTTCTCCCCTTCTACGGCCTGTGCATGTAACGAGGCTACCTGTATGAGCTTCTCCTTATCGGCAGCAGCCTTTCCGATTTCCCCCTGCTTTTCCTGTTCCGCAACGTCTATCTTCGCCTGATTGATGGCACTTGCAATGGCCTTTTTCCCGATACTTTCAATATAATCGGACTCGTCGGTGATATCGGTGATGTTCACGTTAATCAGGGTAAGTCCGATCTTATGCAGTTCCGGCTCGATGTTGTTCTTAATGGATTCCAAAAATCGTTCCCTGTCCTGATTGATCTCTTCGATGCGCAGAGAGGCCACGGTCAAACGAAGCTGTCCTAAAATAATTTCGGTAGCCATGGATTCAATCTCATGATTTTTCAATGTGAGAATGCGAACGGCCGCATTATTCATGACCTCCCTGATCGTTCCTATGGCAATGGTGAAGGTACTGGGTACGTTAATACGAATATTTTGCTGCGATAAGGCTCCCTTAAGAGGGATATGTATCGTTCTGGGCGTCAGATCCAAATAAGCACTGTCTTGTATAAGAGGCCATACAAAGGTTCCTCCCCCGTGATAACACTGTACGGTCTTTTCCCCGGCAATACGGCCGAATACGACCAATACCTTGTTGGAAGGACACCGTTTATAAATCCTTGCCAAAAAAGTGACTAACGAAAACAGGGCCACAAAAAAAACCAAGACACCTGCCGAAGCATAATTTATCATAAAAACTCCTACCGAATGCGTTTTACCAAAACCGTTTTTTGATCTATTGCTTTGAGAATTTCTACCGTTTCAAAGGAGGGAATTTCCCGATTATCGGCGGAAACGGCATCAAATTCTCTGATAAAATCATCCAAAACAATCTGAACGACCCCTCTTTTATTCGTTCCGATGGATTGATAAACCTTTCCCGTTACGCCTGCTACTTTATCAAGATCTTGAACCGATCCCCTGCCGACCAATTTCTTAGCTCCCGAAAAAATAATTTTTAACAGCCCTAAGAAAACCGCCCCGGAGATAACGGCCGTTACAAAAGAGAGTATTCCCGAAAGTTGAAATTGTCTGAAGCCGGCCAAACCGCCCCACCCGAACATCATACAAAAACCGATCAACGTATTCAGGGATAAAAATCTAAAGGCATCATCGCTTTCCTGATGAGATAAAGAGTCACCCGAGTCGATCTCCCCTCCGAATCCTATCAGCAAGCGAAGAATGTAAAAAGCCGTTCCGATATAGGCACAGTAACAAAAAAGAGAGTCTAAGGAGAACATAAAAAATTTCCGTTATTAACCGGAAGAAAACTTATAATTAAAAAAAACAATAAAAACAAGTTTTTTTTTTTCCTTTATCTGAGCTTGTTATTTCTTGTTTCTTCAGCTTGAACAACAACAAAGACGAGCTGAAGTCAAGGGTCGAAGGAAGAAGTACAAAAGTACAAAAAGAAGTACC
>CAYGJM010000013.1:13371-25038 GCA_964350295.1 uncultured bacterium
TGAGCAAATTAAAACCGAAAGTTTAAGGAGATAAAAAGTTACATGTATCCCGGAAGTCTCCGTGAGCTTCTCTTCCGGATATCAGAACAACCGTTTTAGCGGAAGGATGGAAATATCGGATGTTAACGGATAAAAATCTTCGGCAAGACAGATGACGGCTCCCTGCGATACGGGAAGACGAAAAGAGTTCAGCATATGAAAATGTTTACGATCTTCCTTACTCGGTAAAGTCGTTTTTTTTATCTCGATCGGATAGAGGGTGCCGTCCTGATAAATCACCAAATCAATTTCCCTTTTATCTTTATCTCGACAAAAAAAGAAAGGTGCTTTTTTGCCGTTATGCCAATAACTTTTTAAAAGCTCGGAAATCACATACGTTTCAAAAATGGCTCCCGAAAAAGCCCCTCTTTCCAGCGTTTGAGGACTCGTCCAACCGGCCAAATAAGAACAAAGACCCGTATCTAAAAAATAAAGCTTGGCACTCTTAATCAGCCTCTTTGTTTCATTGACGTAAAAAGGTTCCAAAAAATAAATCAGACCCGATGTTTGCAACAAGGACAGCCAGGCTTTAGCCGTTACGGGAGCAATACCGATATCTCTTGCCAAATCCGAAAAATTGATAACGGTAGCCGTTCTTGCAGCCACAACCCGTAAAAATTTTATAAAAGCTTGTTCATCGGAAACTCGCGAAAGATCTCGAATATCTCTTTCTAAATAAGTTTGTACGTAAGAACTATAAAAAAGATCATGATCCACCCCTTGATCAAGGGCTACTTTAGGAAAAGATCCTCGAAAAATAACCGTAAAAATATCCGGTAGATTCCAAGAAGATCGTAAAGAGAGGGAACTTGACGGTAAAAAAGGTTCCCTTTCATACAGACCCTGCTTTTCATTCTGTGACAGGCCCTGCAAATGCAAAATAGCCACTCTTCCGGCTAAAGTTTCGGAAATATTTTTCATCAAGTGAAACTGCTGAGAACCCGTTAACCAAAATTCTCCCTGTTTTTGGTTTTTATCCACCTCCATTTTAATAATCGGTAAAAGTTCCGGAACATATTGAATTTCATCAATGAGCAAAGGCCTTGCAAATTTTTGTAAAAATAGCCTCGGATCCTCCTTAGCTAAGGAGCGGGCTAAAGGATCGTCGAGCGTAACATACCCCCCTCCTTCTTTTTGAACATGCCGTAAAAGCGTTGTTTTTCCGACTTGTCTCGGACCCGTAACTAAAAGAACGGGAAAGCTTTCGGAACTTTTTAATAAAAATGAGGCAAGGGTTCTTTCCGAATACATGAATCCTCCGAAAAGTGAATCATAAAAAAAGAACGTTTTAAACGCAAAATATTTTTCGTCCGATTAAAGATCTAATCTTTAATCGGACGAAACAAGATCGCGCCAATCCGAAACATAAATGATTTTTAAACGGTAACCTTCTAAGATAAAGAGCCTTGAATCCTCTCTTCTCGAACGATCGATAAAAAGGCATCCGACTCCTTCTTAACGACGGCCGCCAGCCCCAAAAGACCTAAAAGATTCGGGAAAGCCATGAGTGCATTGGAAATATCGGAAATGCTCCATATCAAATCAAGTCCCAATTTGGCCCCGAAAATAATCAAAACCGTGTGAGCTACCCGATAAAACGGAACCGACTTTCGACCCAAAAGGTATTCAAAACACTTCTCTCCGTAATAGGCCCACCCTAAAATCGTCGTATATCCGAAAAGAATAATGGCCGTCGTTACGATCAGTCCCGAACCGGGAAACGTTCGATTAAAGGCGGTGATTACCAGGGAAGCGCCGTTTAATACCCTACCGTCCGGAGCGTAGGCTCCCAAAACATTCGTCGTGGCTATGACGAGACCGGTAACGGTACATACGATAAAGGTAGCAATGAAAGCACCGCTCATGGAAATCATCGCCTGCCGTCCGGGTTGATCGGTTTTAGCCGCAGCCGATGCAATGGAAGAGGTTCCCAATCCGGCTTCGTTGGAAAAAACTCCCCTGACGATTCCCATGCGCAAGGCGGTCATCATCGTAGAGCCTAAAAATCCTCCGAAAGCCGCCTGCTTACAAAATGCTGCCTTGACAATCAGGAGAAAGGCCTCGGGAACCCGTTGATAATTGATAAAAATGATAAAAATACCCCCGAAAATATACAGGGATGCCATAACGGGAACCAAATACTCGGCAACCCAAGCGATGTTTTTAATTCCTTTCAAGAGAATAAAAGCGGTAAAGACGGCTAAGGATACGCCGACCCAAAGGGGGTCGATCGGCAAATAATTTCCCAAGGCATCGGCAATGGAATTGGCCTGCACCATATTACCCGTTGTTATTCCGCCGATGGCTCCGCCGACGGCAAATAAGATGGCCAGCCCCTTTCGTCTCGAGGCCCTGCTTAAATAATACATCGGACCGCCGCACATTTCTCCGGCCTCGTCACATACGCGGTATTTCACGGCCAAAATCGATTCGGCATATTTCGTAGCCATGCCTATAAAACCGACGATCCACATCCAAAAAAGGGCACCGAGCCCTCCGACGGTAACGGCGGTAGCGACACCGGCGATACTTCCGATGCCGATCGTCGCCGAAAGGGCGGTCATCAAAGCCTGAAACTGCGAGATATCGCCTTCGGCTCGATCGTCTTTCCGGGTAAAAATCAATTTTAAAGAATAAAAGAGGTAGCGAAATTGAATGCCTCGAAGCAGAAAAGTTAAATAACAACCCGTCGCCAAAAGCAATATCAGCAAAGGAGGCCCCCACATGCGGCGACTGATTTCAAAAAAAAGAGGTGAATAAAAACTCATCCCGCAACCTTGCTCATCAAGAAAGGACCATTTTAATCGATCGAAAGATTAATTGCATTCCTCATCGAACGTAATGAGCTCGGCCCACATTTTATGTTGAAAGGATGCCACCGGACGATCTTCGGAAAAAATTTCGCATTGATACGAAAGAATCCCCTTTTTTGAAAAATATTCTTGATTCGTTACTTCATACCTATAGGATCCTCTGACGGCGGAAATATCAAAACGAATGACATCCTGTTTCGGCTCTTTAAAGCGGACTTTCAAAATACCGTACATCCGGCTTCCGGAATATTTTTTATCCAAGCACCAATTCAGGGTCAGGCGTTGCCCGTGCAGGTTTTCCTCGTGAAGAGGATCGGGAGCGTTAACGTGAGCCGAAGCGGGGCTTTGCCTGTCAATAACTTCGGCCAGAACGGTAATTCCTCCGTTCCCGTTGCATCCGCAACCGCAAGAGAGGAGAATGCGATCCGAGCATCCGGAAAGAATTCCGATCATCAAAAAGAAGAAAAAAAAATATTTCACGCGTTTTTCCTCCGGAATGGGCAACATCGACCTCCTAAAATAAAATTTTTACTTCAAAAAAAACGATTTCTTTGCAAAAAATTTACACAAAACGTCTATCCTCCATTCTTAAAAACTAAGAGAAAAAAGCCGTGTTTAATCTAAAATTTCCCCCAAAAAATATCCTTCATATCTTTTTAATTGCAACCGCATTTATTGCCACGGGCATCGTTGCTTTCGAAAGGAGAAAAGATCCGTCGACCCTTTCCTCCCTCTCGATCATCGGTATCAAAAATGCAAAGTTAAAAACTTTTTTTTCCGAAATCAAAAAACACCCCGACTCTCTGGACGATTCCTTCCGAAAATTAGGTTATCTTTCTCCTCGCGACCTGGATACGGGATACCGAATGGCCGTAGCGCAATATGAATATGATGCCGCGGTAAAATTTTACGAACAAGGAGCCGAGAATTGTTATCGGGAAGGAGAAGATATCCTAACGGTTGCCCTGCATACCTTGCGATTCAATCTGGCGGAAGAATTGTCTCATTCCGATTACCCGATCACCCCTTTTCACCTGAATGCCGTCCGCTCTCTGATCAATACCGATCAAAGAAATTGGGCTTATATGTACCGACAAGCCGATCATAACCAAGAAGGATATAAAAAATATCTCCGAGAGACCAAACGCTTGGCCCATTTGATGATCGAAAAATATAAAATGCAAAATCCGGTGAATCTTCCGCGATTCCCTGCAGCAATCGATCCGAAAAAAGAGTACGAGGAAATTTTCGGTCGGGAAAATACTCGGCAACAATTTGAAAACCGCCTGGCAAAAGCGGCTCGAGAACCCCACTCTTTCGAATCGGCAAAATACGGCATGCAAAATACGGAAATCCTTTTGAATGAACGAGGAGAAAAAATCGGCGTTTTAAAAAACCGGAATGAACTGCTTGCCTTTTGGATGGATAAGAATCATTTTGCGGGTGTTCCCCCGGCAGCCGACGTCGTTTTACCGGAAAAAGGTCCTTCGGTCGTTCAACAATGGGTAGACAATTCTCGCGTCCTCAATAATACGAACCTTTCGGACCCCGCCAATGCCGAAAAATTACACCGGATTCGCGTGTTGGATATTCGTTTGGGAAACAGCGATCGTCATAAGGAAAATATCCTGGCCGCTTCCGAAACCTCTTTGGTACCGATCGATCACGATTTATTGATGCATTATATTCCCGGAGACTATTATTGGGAGGCCCCTTACCTGAATGTCTCCTTTTCCCCCTCCTGTCAAAAATACATCTCCGAAATCCGTTTGGAAGATGATGCCGCCATTATGAGTTCTCTCGGCTATACGGCCGATGATATTCGAGGAATGAAAATGCGTTCGACCGTTCTGAAAATGGCCGTTGAAGAGGGAATGCCTCTCAAAGAGATCGACATGCTCTTCCGTTTTTTCGGATCCGATTTCTCCAAAAGTATGAAAAAAGTCTCTTCGGAGGCCTCCGAAGAGGAGATTCGCTCTTCGTTACAATCCGTCTTTGAAGAAGGGAAAAAAACAGTATCCGATCCCGTGGAAGTTTGGAAACTGATCGGGAATAATTTTGAATTTTATATTTAGGGAATCATCTTCCGCGGATCGACGATTTCGTCGAATTTTTCCGGCGTGAGAAATCCCGTTTCGATTGCGGCCTGTCTTAAGGTTTTATTTTCATGATAGGCCTTTTTAACGATCTGCGCCGCTTTGTCATAACCGATTACCGGATTCAACGAAGTCGCCAACATAAGAGAGTGTTCCAAATGCTCTTTTATCTTGGACTCGTCGGGGGTAATTCCTCGAAGACATTTCTCCGTAAAATTATGAATACCGTCGGCAAGAAGCGTTATCGACTGCATGATATTATGGATAATCACGGGTTTGAAAACATTTAATTCAAAATTCCCCTGCGAACCCGCTACGGTTACGACCGTATCGTTACCCATTACTTGTACCGCTACCATGGTCAAGGCTTCGCATTGGGTGGGATTCACCTTTCCCGGCATAATGGAAGAACCGGGCTCATTGGACGGAATCAAAATTTCTCCGAGACCGCAACGAGGACCGGAAGCCAACCATCGAATGTCATTAGCTATTTTCATCAGGGAACAGGCTATTCTCTTTAAGGCCCCGGATACTTCGACCATCGCATCGTTCGCTGCCAAGGCCTCGAACTTATTCGGGGCCGTTACGAAGGGAAAACCGGTAAATTGAGCGAGCCGCTCGACCGTTTTTTCGGCAAATCCTTTCGGCGTATTCAGGCCGGTCCCGACGGCCGTTCCGCCGAGAGCCAACCGGGAAAGATGAAGGAGCGTCCCTTGAAGGGCCTCGATTCCGTTCTCGATTTGGGCTTGATAACCGGAAAACTCCTGTCCTAACGTTAAGGGCGTAGCATCCATCAGATGGGTTCTTCCGATCTTGATGATCGATGAAAAATTGCGTACTTTTTCGGATAAGACCGTCTTCATCTCTTCCAAGTGAGGCAATAGCTCTCGAACGATTTTTCCGTAAGCGGCCATATGCATGGCCGTCGGGAAAGAATCGTTGGAAGACTGCGACTTATTCACGTCATCATTCGGATGAACGGGTGTTTTGGAACCGAGCTTTCCTCCTAATTTTTCGATGGATCGATTCGCGATCACTTCGTTGACGTTCATATTCGTCTGGGTTCCCGAACCCGTTTGCCAAATGCGAAGAGGAAAATGATCGAAAAGTTTTCCCTCGATGACTTCATCGCAGACCTCTCCGATCACCTTCACCTTTTCCGAATCGATCAAACCGAATTCTTCGTTCGTTAATGCCGCCGCTTTTTTAATATAAGCATAGGCAACGATCAACTCTTCCGGCATGGTTTCCCGGCCGATTATGAAATTCCGTAAGGAACGAGCCGTTTGCGCTCCATAATACTTATCGCAAGGGACCGATACCTCTCCGAGAGTATCCGTTTCGATTCGGGTTTCCATACCTCTCCTTAAAACAACATCAGAGCAAATACGAAGGCAAAGAGGGAAAAAGACTCTACGATACCGAGAGCGGC
The DNA here is from genome assembly GCA_964350295.1 of uncultured bacterium. Classification (GTDB taxonomy): domain Bacteria; phylum Chlamydiota; class Chlamydiia; order Chlamydiales; family JAAZZY01; genus CAYGJM01. The sequence goes on from CAYGJM010000013.1 coordinate 19,752, forward strand.
AAAAGCCTTTCCTAAAATAGCCGGCTGTTTTGCCGCGGCCTGAATCCCCGAAGCCGCACATTTCCCCTGATAAACGGAAGAGAATAAAAAGGCAAGCCCTGAAAAAACGCCTATTCCCAAGGCATTTTCCGGAGACAGAACCCCTGCTTTAATCTTTCCGGCCATCAAAATCATTAACACGAATCCGTAAATAGACTGGCTGGCGGCAACGGCCGACATTCCGATAAACTTTCCGTGTCCCTCTTCCACTCGGGCCATGACCGCATGCGAGGCCATACCCGCAATACCGCATCCGATGGAGCTGCCGATACAACCCAATCCCAAGGAAATCGCAGGGCCAATCATTGTATAATCCATTTTCTATCTCCTTTAATTTCTTAATTCTATTAATGAAAGGGGTTGATGTCTTTTTCCCCCTCCGTCGAAACAAAAATGATACCATTCGAGAAAATTCAAACGCAAGCCGTGAATCACTCCGCTCATGACCGAAAGACCCAAATTAATCGAGTGACCGGCCAACAAAATAAGGATGCTTAGGATCAAATTTCCTCCGGCAAAACCGTTAAAGGTTTTCGCCATCATCGCTCCCGCCAAGGCCAAGGCATAAAGACGCATATAGGATAATACGTCGGCAAAGACTTGTATGACGTTCGTAATCTCTCCGATCCCTCCAAGGCGATTCTGAATCAAAGCTAAAATGACGGCCAATCCGATACCTCCCCATAAAATATTCAGTCCCCATACGGCTCCGATGACGGGATTTACCCCGAGAACGAAATGTATGATGGAGGAGGCTTCCAGGACCTTCGGAAAATAAAGATACCCTCCGATCAGGAATAAAACCCATCCGAGACCGGCCCAATGTCTTTTTACGTTTAAAAACATCGAGGAAACGAGGTGCAGAACCCCGATCAACAGAGACATTTCCAACATAATGCTGTCGGCATAGGAATCGTAGATTACGTATACGCTCTTTCCTCCTTCCTGAATCGTTCCCCGATCCAAAAAGGTTTTCGGATCCCGTACGTTTTGCAAATGAGGAAAGGTCTCGGAAAACTCCCGATAACCGGAATCTTCTCGAGAAATATGGTAGGCCGCCTTTTTTTCCACTAAATAGGTCAACAAGGAATATTTTTTAACCGCATTCTGCAAAGGGAGTTGCAGGCCGAAAAAGGAGGCCGTAGCTAATCCCCACAGAATACAACCGATCGATAAAATCGTTGTTAAACGAAGAAACCTTCCCAAAAAAGGAGCCGGATTTTTGATTTTTCGACGTAAAAGCAATGCAAAAAAGAGCAGAATAACTCCGTATCCGCCATCTCCGATAATGAAGGAAAAGAAAAAGGTAAAAGCCCATAAAACCCATCCGGAAGGGTCCTTGTCCTGATTGGAAGGAGTATCGTAAACATAGACCAAGTCTTCACCGATTTTTGAAAAACCGGTATTCTCCAGGTGCGTGGGAATGACTTCATCTTTGTTCGGTGCTATTTCGGTAGCATATAGAGAAAATTCGTCGATCATTTGCAGCGTTTTTTCCGTTTCCGGCTTCGCTATCCAAACTTCTGCCGAAAAAAATGATTCCTCCCAGTGATATTCCACGAAGCTTCGACTCACCTGAAGGTTATAATGATTAAGCTCCAAAATAACGGCTTCCCGAATCAAGTTGCGATAGGCGGCCAACTCTTTTATCCGAATTTCGGCCTCCCGAATTTCTTCCTCTATCTCTTTTTGCCTTTCCGCCAACTCTCCGTACGATCGTTCCACCTTCATTTCAATAAGGCCTTGATATTCCTCTTCTCCCTTTCCGAAGGATACGAAGTAGTAGAGTTCGTGATCTTTTCCGACAAAAATCAAGTCGGGGCTCTCCGGAATATTTTCCCGATTTTTGGCAAAGAAAAAGCGAACCTTTCTTCCTCCTTTCTCGTGAATGAACTGAATATCTTCCCGAGAAAAGTTACCGAAAACGGCTACTCGGGCACTTTCGTGTCGCACGTATCGCTTTTCTTCCCCCAAAGCATTGAGATGATCTCTATTTCGAAGGATTTCTTCGGCGATATGCCCCGCTTCCGCACTATTTTCGAAAGAATGTTGCGTTTGAGGAGGAAAACCGCGAAGAATTTTGAGAGCCCGGTTCATATTTTTAACATTTTCCGGAATAACGTCTAATTTACTACCGCCGTGATCGATAAATTCCATGGTTCCCAACTGTTGGGCCTTTTTAAAAAAGGCCTTCTGTTGACTTTTCGGACCGAAAACAAGAAACTTTTTTACTTCTACGCGCATATGCCCTTACCTTTTTCCCGTCTTTATCTTTGCCACCTTGGCCCGAGCCACGGCTGCCAAAAGCTGATCTCCCAAAAAAACACGTATTTTTTTGATATTCGTCAACGCTTTCGGAATGAGAATCTTTTCAAATAAATTAACCCGAATGGAAACTTCCCGCAGTTCTTTCTGTAAAAGACTCAATTTTTCTCGTTCGGAACGAAGGTGGGCCTCCTTTCGCAGTAAAGAGCGCATTCCTTCAACGGCTCCTTCCCACCATATCGGCGTATCCAATAAAAGGTAATCGAAAGGACGAAATAGGACGTCCTTAAAAACGGGAACCTCGACTCCCGCAATATTTTCCGAAGAGCGCTCGACTCTTTCGATCGAACAGCTTTCCTGAAAAAAAGAATCACTTACGGAAGAAAGTAACGAGGCCGCCTCCTCCGCCCGTTCCTTCGCCTTATTTCTTTCCCAAGATACCTTTTCCACGGAGAGACCGGCATCTCGCACTTCCGCTTGAAGCAAAGCTTTTTTTAATTGAAGAGTCGGCAGATATCGCTGCAGCTGCGTTAATCGATTCTGCCATTCCCGAAGTTCATTCTTCGTTAATTTCACCTCAGACACGAGATACCTCTTTCGGCCAATAACGATCGATCATTTTTTGTTTGATACCCACCTCTTCCGGATCGAAGCAATCGGCTAAAATTTTCCATCCCAAATTCAGGGCTTCTTCCAAGGAAAGGTTTACTTCCAAACTCATCATGTGTTTTTCGAATAAATCGGCATAGGCTAATAGTTTTTCATCCCATTTCGACAATCGGAAACCCATGGCCCGTCTCTCTCTGGCTTTCTTCGAGTCGGCATACAGACGAATCATGTTATTAGCCACTTCGGCATGGTCTTCTCGAGTCACCTTTCCGATGACCTGCTGCTTCAAACGGGAAAGGGAACCGAAAGGATCGATTTTTCCGTCATGCAGATAGAACTGTCCTTCGGTGATATAACCCGTATTATCGGGTATGGGATGCGTTACGTCATTACCGGGCATGGTCGTCACGGCAATAACGGTAATGGATCCGCCGTCGGCAATGTCGACGGCTTTTTCATAGCGAGAAGCCAGGTCCGAATAAAGAGAGCCGGGATATCCCCTGTTCGAAGGGATCTGATCCATCGTAATGGCAATTTCCTTAATGGCGTCGGCAAATGCCGTCATATCGGTAAGAAGAACCAATACGTTTTTCTTCTCCAAGGCAAATTTTTCGGCACAAGCCAAAGCCATATCGGGTACCAAAACGCATTCAACGACCGGATCGGTCGCCCGATGGACGAACATCACCGTACGGCTCATGGATCCGTGCTTTTCCGCGTTATCGATAAAAGCTTGATAGTTATCGAAGGTCAATCCCATTCCCCCGATAATAACGACGTCGGCATCGGTTTGATTGGCAATACGCATCAACAGGGCATTATAAGGCTCTCCCGCCACCGAAAAAATAGGTATTTTCTGGGATTTTACCAAGCAATTAAAAACGTCGATCATCGGTATATTCGTGCGAACCATTTCTTTCGGAACGATTCTTCGAGCCGGATTAAACGAAGGATTTCCGAGAGTGATTTCGTGTCCGACGACGACGGGTCCGCCGTCAACGGGAACTCCCGATCCGCTTAATCGGCGCCCCAAAAGGGATTCTCCGAAGGGAACGGTCATTTCCTTCCGTAAAAACGTCACTTTATCTCCGGTAAAGATTCCTCCCGTACCGCCGAAAACCTGCAGCGTCACCTGATCTCCTTCGAAACGCAAGACCGAAGCCAAAGAAGATGTCCCGTCTTTTTTTTCAATACGGGCGAGCTCGCCCAAAACGGCCCGTTCACTCGTCACCGTAATCAGGTTACCCCTCATGTTATTGATTCTGTAATGTGTAATTTTCATGATGCTCCTTTTTCCTTTGCTTGATCCATCATGTGACGAATCCGAGAAAATAATTCCTGATACTTTTCCGATTGATAAGCCGTAAAATTAAGATTTTTTATCGCATTTTGCAAATTCAGAAAAAACCCTCTGGCCTCGTCATGGTGTTCGAAACGGAAAGAGAATTCAAAAATCTCGCAAATGAATCGGAAAAGAGCCAATTGTCTTTCTCGAGGACAATAAGCATCCTCGACATCGAAGGCATTTTGCTGTAAGTAACAAAAGTCATACAGTTCGGCTTTGAGATACAGAACAAATTCTTCCAAGGCCGTTCCTTCCTCTCCGATAACCTCCATCCTTTTGGCAATTTCGTCTCCGACCTTCAAAAGAGCGGCTGCTTCGTGGACTCTCTTCTCCCAACCGGGAAACTCCGTTTCCAGGTCCTTACCGACGACATGCGTATATTTGGACCAAGAAATCAAAGGGTCTACGGCAGGATAACGTCGCGCATCGGAACGCGCTCGTGAAAGCCCGAGAAAGGCGCCGACTACGGCCAGTGTTGCCTGCGTGACGGGCTCTTCGAAGTTTCCTCCCGCAGGGGAAACGGCTCCTCCGATCGTAACCGATCCTTCCTTTCCGTCTTCCAGCCGGATGACTCCCGAACGTTCATAGAAGGCAGCGATTCGAGAAGCCAAATAAGCGGGGAAAGCTTCATCTCCCGGAATTTCTTCCAATCGGCCGGACATTTCCCGCAAAGCCTGCGCCCAACGAGAAGTCGAATCGGCAAGAAGTAATACGTCCAATCCCATTTGTCGGTAATATTCGGCTATCGTAACGCCTAAATAGATGGAAGACTCTCTGGCGGCAACGGGCATGGAAGAGGTGTTGCAAATGATCACCGTTCTTTCCATCAAGGCTCCCCCGGTATTCGGATCGATCAGTCCGGGAAATTCTTTTAAAACCTCTACGCCCTCCCCCGCTCTTTCTCCGCAAGCGGCCACGACGACGATATCGACTTTGGAATATTTTGAAAGATGATGCTGTAAAACCGTCTTTCCCGCACCGAAAGGCCCCGGTGAACAAACGGTCCCCCCTTTTACCAAGGGAAACTGC
>CAYGJM010000014.1:0-1968 GCA_964350295.1 uncultured bacterium
ATTTTTTTTCAGGAAGTTTCGGTAGGAGCGAAGAGAGAGAAGAAGGGGAGCGGTTTTTCGTATATACTTTCTTAAAAAGGAGAGTTTCTTTTGCCGAACGGTTGCATAATCGACAAAAGAGCCTTTCGGCTCTTTTTTTAAGAGTTCTATTTATTCCCGTAATTCGGAATGGCCATCGAGGTAAGGAAGGTCGGAAAGGCCTAAGAAAACGGGATTTAAGGCTAAAGTAGAAACCGGATTATAGGGGCTGGGGTCCTCTCCCGTATCATTCAGCGGAAGCAATTGAATAAAATCGAGACCGATTTTTTTGGCCCAGATAATCATCGGAATCAAATCGGGAAATTCCCCGATACCCGTACTTTTTTCCGAGTGGAGGGAAGAGAGCATGACGATGAAACCGTGATGGGGATAAAGACCTATTTTTTTCCATTGCTTTTTACAGGCGCTTTTTTTCAAAGCTTTTAAGGCAAGAGGATCTATCATCATCCGAACAGATCATTTCCCATTATGTTTTCAAAAGATATCGGATCCGGAAAGGGTCTTCCGGACTCAATGGCCTCCTTCCAGGAAAAAGCTTTTCGAATAAAGGCGGAAAGAAAAAGAGAAAAGTTTTCCGTTCGCAAGGATTCCACGGGAGTCATTTCAAAAAGAATCAGCGAGTCATTTTTTTTGGCGTAGCCGAAGTGACCGTATCTCGGGGGTTCACTTCGATTGCTTTTCAGAGCGGCAAAGAGGATTTCTTCCCTCGTTTTTCCGGGGGGGAGGGGGGCCAGAACGCATCCCGTAATCAAAAAGGAAAGAGAAGGGTCAAGTTCCAATTGGACCTCCAGCTTTTCCCGGATCAGAAGAAGGCAGGAATGATTGCCGTCCGGTTTTAAGGGAATCGAAAGCTCCCGGGAAAGTTGATTCAGGATATCGGTAAAAAGATCGGTTTCCATCAGCTTTTCTCTTCTTCCGTATTCGGTTCTTCCAAGGAGTCTTCCAGCTCTTCAAGAGCATCCATATAGGCATTGAGCAACTCCTGGCGGTGCTGATTGCTTCTGTATAATTTCGGAGCCACGTTTCGGACGGCATCGCGAAACTGGGACAAGACGATAATTTGAGCAATTATTTCCTCTTCAATTCCCAAATCTCGGCTCAATCGGATTACTTTTACGGCCGAAGGATATTTATCTTCCAATAATTTCATGAAAAGGCGAGCCATCAGATCAAAGGTCAGTTTTTTCGGATAGTAAAGCCCGTTTTTGTCAAAACCTCTGAAAATAATGCCCATCCTTTGTTTGAAAAAAAGATAAAGCGATAAAATCGCCTGCAGGTTTCTCGTTTCCGTTAAAAGCTTGTACAGAAGAGGTTTTTCGATGGAAGGACCTTTGGATTTGATATCTCTTCCCAACGCATTCAGTAAAAATTTGATTACTTCCTTGAGTTTTTCAAAAGGAAATTTTGTCGATAGATCTTCGAACAGTTGATTGGCCGATCTTTCCGTTCCCGTAATTTCTCGGTAGAGATCTCGCAGGGCCGTGGGGCTTCCCAAATCCAGTTGACTGAAATCTCGGGCTTCCTTGGAAATGTTTTTTCCCGCAACGATTTCTCTTCCGAAATTCTTATTGAGGGTATCTCGAGCTTCGCGAACGCGGGCAATAAGGGTATCTTCCGAAATCTTTTCCAGGTAGTCCAAGGCATCGTCGGCCAAAGAACAATCGGGATAGGCTTGAAGGGTTTTACGGAGAATTTCCTCGCTATCGTCCGATGCGAGGAAATTACTTTTTAAGATTAAAAGAGTTTTCAGATTTATTTCGGGATTTAGCTCTTCTTGTCCGAAAGCGAGAATGTCGATTTCATCGGTATGAAAAATCGAGCTTTTTTCCGGAAGGCGATCTTTTCCCGTTCTCTCTTCCAGGGTTTTGGCTTTGGCCTTCATCTCTTTTTCGATCAGAAATGCGGTAATACCCTTCGATCCGGCATCGG
>CAYGJM010000014.1:1978-24973 GCA_964350295.1 uncultured bacterium
GCAATATATTGATTTCCTTCCTCGGCAATAAATTGAAAGCTTTCACGGCTGGCTATTTGGCGAGCAATTTGCCGCATCTGTTTTTCCAGGGAGGCATCTTTCTTCAGAAAGGCCGGATCAATGCCCGGATTCGAAAAATCCATTCCCGAGTTCGAAAAGTCCATGGAATCCATAACAACGTCCTACGTGATCTGCACTCTTCCCAAAGGTTGCACTTTGATTTCCGGAACGATTTCGTGGGAAGAGAGGACCGATAGATAAGGGAAATCGACCTCTATAAGCTTCCGAACGAAGCGACGAACTTCCATTCCCGTTAATAATACGGGAGGTTGCCCGCCGGCTTGAGGGGGGGCAATCGTTTTTCTCATCGCCTGTAAAATGAGTTGAATCGAGTCGGGATCGAGGTTGATATAAGAGCCTCCGGAGGTCTGCTTGATCCCTCCGCGCACGATGTCTTCGATTTCCGGGTCGAGAAAATAAACGGAAAGAACCGATTGACCTTGCGAATACTTGTAACTGATATAACGTTTTAAGGAAGAGCGAATATATTCGGTAAGCAGAACGGAATCCTTTTCAACCTGAGCCCACTCGCTGAGAGATTCCATAATGGTTTTTAGGTCTTTGACGGAAATTTGCTCTTGAACGAGCCGTTTAAAGATTTCGGTTAGCTTTTGCAGGGGAATCATTCGCGTGACCTCCCGAACCAGATCGGGATAATTTTTTTCGACGAACTCCAGCATGGAGCGGACTTCCTGAATGCCTAAAAAGTCGGGAGCATAATGTTTAAAGAAATACGAAAGATGAAGAACGACGACTTCTATGGCATTCCAATATTTCATATTCGCTTTTTTTAAAATGGTCAGGTATTGGTCGGATACCCAGAACGAAGGCATGCCCAGCGAATTTTTATGCGTGGCATAAGGAATGTTATAGTGTTGCAGAGTGGAGGGGCTTTCGTTAGTAAGAAGCTGATCTTTTAGGATGCGGCCTCTGAGAATCGGCACTTCATTAAGTAAAACTGAATACTCGGTTTCATCCAGATTCGGGGAATTATAGCGCACGTGAACGCCGGGGAATCGAACGCCCAGATCCTGATAAAGAGCTTGTCTCATTTTCGGAATCATGACTTCGATATGCGTCGCTTTTTTATTTTTCTTTTCCTGTTCGATGAGTTTACTGATATAAGTTCCCAATTCGAGAATGATCGGGACGGTCAGGGCGTATTCGGCCTTTTCTTCTTGAGTAAGAACTTCCTGTCCCTCTACGGCCGTTTCGACCGTTCCGGAAAGGGTTTCCTTGGCTAATCCTTTTTTTTCATTCCTGTAAAGAGTTACTCCGGTGAATCCGAGAATCGCGGATAAAATTCCGAAGGGAAGGAAGGGGAAGGCTTTGATCGACCCGATTCCTAAAAGAACGAAAGCCGCAATAATCAAGGCTTTGGGTTGGCTTAAAATCTGGGAAGATATTTCCGATCCGAGGTTGCTGTCTCTTCGCGTCGAGGAGACGCGCGTCGTCACGACCCCGGCCGTAATGGCGATTAAAATAGCCGGCACCTGGGAGACCAGGCCGTCACCGATGGAGAGGAGAGAGTAGGTCTTGGCTGCCGCGCCCGCTTGCATGTGGTGTTGTGCCATCCCGATGATCAAACCCCCGATAACGTTGATCAGGGTGATCACGATACCGGCAATGGCATCTCCTTTTACGAACTTCATGGCTCCGTCCATGGAACCGTAGAGTTCACTTTCCTTCGTCAGGGCCAAACGCTTTTCCCTGGCTTGATTTGCATCGAGGATTCCGGCTCGCATATCGGCATCGATACTCATTTGTTTTCCGGGCATGGCATCGAGGCGGAAGCGGGCGGCTACTTCCGCAACCCGTTCGGCACCCTTGGTCACGACCAGAAATTGCACCAGGGTAATAATAAGGAAAATAACGCCGCCGACGACATAGTTTCCGCCGACTACGAATTCCCCGAACGCCTCGATGACATCACCCGCATAGGCATTCAAAAGAATCTGACGAGTGGATGCGATGTTGATCCCCAAACGGTACAGTGTGGTAATCAACAGAATGGAAGGAAACATCGATAATTCGATGGCGCTCGGAATATAGAGCGAGACCATGATCAGCGAAATGGCAACCATCAAATTAATAGCAATTAAAACGTCGATGATGTGCGGGGGAACGGGCAAAATAATCATGATGATAATGCCCACGATAAAAACGGCTAAGATAATGTCGGAAGATCGGGATAGTTTTCGGAAACTCGCCCCTCCGAAAAAATCTTTCGCGGCATCGACGATATTACTCATTTTCTTCTGCCTCCAAAGATGCAAGCCATTTTAATATTTCGGCGACGGTCTCATAAGTTTCCCGCGGAATGTACCGGCCGACTTTTCCTTTTTTAAATAACGTATGCGCCAAAGGCACATTACGTACAATAGGAATGTTATGGGCTTCGGCCTCCCTTATAATAACTTCGGCCATTTTATCGCTACCTTTTACGATGATTTTAGGAGCGGGTTCCGTTTTTTCGTTATATTCGAAAGCTACTGCCAAATGGGTCGGGTTCGTGATAACGGCCTTCGCTTTTTTTACGTTTTTTACCGAACCCTCCTGATAGGCTATTTCCTGTCCGATTTGCCGTCTTCTTCCTTTAATGTGCGGGTCCCCCTCGGTATCCTTATACTCTTGCTTTACTTCGAACTTTTCCATCTTCATTTCTTTTGCAAAGTTCATTTTTTGATAAACAATATCGAAAATAGCAACCGCAATAAAAAAAATACCGACTCGGATCAATACCTTTACCAAGAAGTGATTAAAAATAAGGGCACTTCCGACGGGAGGAATAGCCATGGCATAGAGAAGCTCCTGCAGATCGTTACGTACCGTATAATAGATGATAACGACCACGCCCGTAATTTTCAGGATTTGCTTGATCAGCTCAACAAGCGTTTTGAGCTTGAATTTCGATTTGATGTTTTCGACGGGATTGAGTCTTTTTAAATCGGGCTTCAAGGCTTCGAGCGAAAAGAGGGGGCCGATGACGATAAAATTGGAGAGGATGCCGACGAATACCGTTGCCAATAAAATCGGAAGACTGGTTTTCAAAATGATTTGAAAACCCAGCGAAATATATTCCAATAAAACGAGGGTATCTCCCGAACTTTGTCGGATACTGCGGAAGGAAGAGAGGATATAGCCGCCTAATTCTTCATAGAGATAACCGCTCATGGAAAGAGTGGTGGCAACGGCAACGATAAAGGTAAAGGCGGCAGGTAAATCCTGCGATTTGGCCACTTGCCCCTTTTTTCTCGCGTCCCGGAGTTTTTTCGGGGTGGCCTTTTCGGTTTTTTCAGCCATCGTATTGCTCGGAAAATAAATCGGCAATCTAGCAAAAGGAAAAATACTTGCGCAAACAAAAATCATTTTACTTTTTACTTTTCGAAAAAGGTTTGCTATCCTTTCGTTTTTTAACGAGACGGCAAGCAGAGAATTTTTTCACATGAGGGCGAAGGATCAAAAGCCGAATTCGTTAGGTCTCGTCATCGGAAAAATTTCCGATTCTTTTCCCGTTATGGCCGGTCCCTGTTCGGTTGAAGAGGAAGAGTTGCTGTTTCAAATTGCGGAAGGGGTGGCCGAAGCGGGAGCCGTTGTTTTGCGAGGCGGTGTTTTTAAACCGAGGTCTTCCCCGTATTCTTTTCAGGGAATCGGGAGTCGGGGGCTTCGTTACATGCGGGCGGCCGCCGAAAAATATAATCTGTTAACCGTATCGGAAATTATGGATGCGGACCACCTTGACCTGATGGAAGAATATATCGATATTTTGCAGGTCGGTTCGAGAAATATGCAAAATTACGGTCTTTTAAAAAAACTCGGAAAATCGCAACGCCCGATTCTTTTAAAAAGGGGTTTTGCGGCCACTTATCGGGAGCTTCTTCTTTCTGCCGAGTACATTTTGAGCGGGGGAAACTCTCGAGTTATTCTATGCGAAAGGGGGATTCGTACTTTTGAAACCCACACCCGGAATACCCTGGATATTGCCGCCGTTCCGGCCCTGAAGGAACTTTCATCCCTGCCTGTCATCGTCGACCCCAGTCACGGAACCGGGCTCCGCTCGATGGTTTTACCGATGTCCTTGGCCGCCGCAGCCGCCGGGGCCGACGGACTGATGATCGAGGTACATACCGATCCGGATCGCTCGATTTCCGATGCGGGTCAAACCATTTCTTTAGAAACTTTTCGGGAATTGATGCATCGAGTGAGAACCCTTCGAAAGGCTTTGGAAGCCGCTCCCGAGGCTACTTCATTAAAAAAATAGATGCAATAAAGCATGGAAAGAGTTTGTTATTTCCCGTAAAAGAAGATAAAAGAGGGGAGTGTAACCGACGTGATTATAGAAATTCACAAAGAATGGACAGCGGGCAAAACCTACTTGGATATGGCCCCTCTATTGAGAAAAATCATCAAAAACATCTTTTATTAGAGCGAACTCGGAAAAAATCCAGCCATTGACTGACATGGACCGGATTAGTATCGTTCTTTTTATCAGGGTGTATATACAGGAGGGCTTGTTTTAATCTCTTATAAAGATCTTCAAAGGTTTCTATTTTTTCAATATCCTGCATGCATTTTTTGAATGCTTTGAGTGAGAAAGGACATTTTGAATCATCAAGACCGGAAATAGGATGAGAGTTAGCACAGACCAGTATTTCTTTAGCAGCGAGTGCTTCACAATTTTGAGAAAAATTACCTATTTCACTTTGCAGATGTTTAACCCATTCCTCGATAGAGCGTGCCCTTAAAATAAACGCTTGCGTATTCTTTTCCGAGCGTGTTGCGTAGGAAAGAGTTTTATTGGATTTAAAAAATTCTTTTTGTAAATCTTCTAAAGACATCTCAGATTCATAAGAATGAATACATGAAATTAGAGATTCCATTTTTTTACATTTTTGATAAGAAGAAAGGGATCCATGTAAAGGGTATTGATCGATACAAGACCATAGCTTTTCATCGGATTCACCTCGTAGTAAAAATGTAAAATAATCCTTCCATTCTTCAAAAAATCCCGATGCTTGAGAGACCGAACCTTTTATACTCACTTGCTCATCTTGATAAAGAATGAAGGCAGGAATCGCAAACATCAATGATTCTGCGGCAAGACCCATTCTCTCTTTTAAAGGAGAGTTTTCTATGATCCATTCTACCGTTTTACCTAATAAACCCCGAGAACCGGAGGCATAACGTCGGCACCGAGTTTCGATACCTTCCATGCCAAAAACAGCTTTGAATCCCTTAAAAAGAGAACATGTCAAACAAAAAATAGCGGAGGCGGTTTTTATCCAAGGACTTTTCACGCTGTTTATAGTCTCCTTATCCAACATCGCAAAAGAAAAGCATGTAAGAGAAGAAATCCGAAAGAAGATCTTCGTTAAAGCTTCCAAAGCGGAATAAGCAGCTAATGACTTGTTCTCCGATGAGGGATAGTAACCCGTGAGCCAATTTTTTATATACGACAGAAGAACAGGAGTATCCTGATAGATTTTTCTCATAAAATAGAGAGACCCCATAGCAGGAGGGAGGAGAGAGTTGATGCCGAGAAGATAAATAACAGATTCCGTTAAAGTTTCTCTTAAGGAGTCAGAACTCATTGCATCCTCGGCTCTTCCCATATGGTTCATTAAGTGGATGAGTTTAGGTACAAGATTAACTACGTTGAACACTTTGAAAGCTTCTAATCCTTTTGCTTTAGGGTCAAAGAAAACTCCGGGTGAAAAAAAGGAAAAAATAGTATTTGAGATAGCCCCGGCTATATAGATGAAGGGAATCTGATCACGATGTTCATTTTTTAAAGAAAAAACCAAGTTGTTTAAAGGATCCTTTTTACGGATGCGATACAAAAGCAAATAAAAACTCTCCTCAAACTCAGCAATAGAACAAATATTTTTTTGTAAAAAATAACGGAGAAGAGCCGGACTATTACATATGGCGCAAAACAGTACGGGAGGAGGCAGGTCATTCTTTTGATTTAAGAGAATACCTTTATTATATAAAAAATCAAAAGTTTCTACGGAAGCAAAAGCTGCAGCCAGATGAGTAAGCGGAAGCTGCTCGGGATCGGAAGAAAGTAGTTTTTCCAAATAGGCAGGATTACTTTCTAATTCTCGAGGGGTCTTTTGTAATAAGTCAATAAGAGGGCCTTGGTATTTTATGGCTTGGTCTATAAAAGATTGTATTTTATTCCAAAGCCCGTTTATTGAACCTTTTCCTCTATCTTCCGGTATCGGAGAAGTTCCGGATAAAATCGATTTGATGGAATCTTTCATCAAAAGAGAATCTTGATGATAAGGAGTTTGACTCGTTATCTTTTGGAAAAGCTCTTGCATGGCGCTTTGATTGTAAACGGCATAATCAAAGGCTGTCTTTCCCCATTTATCTTGTAAGTATGGATCTGCTCCCAAAAATAATAAACGACGAACGGTGTTATAGTTATCATGCCGTTTTTCCATGTTCTTAATTGCAAAATGAAGGGGAAGCTCTCCGTCCTCAAAGGGAATGTTAATTTGATTTTGAAAAGAATCGAGAGCAGAAAAGTTATCATTTAGAAGAATCGAGCGAAAGAGTATTTCCGATCTATGGACTTGATTTTCTGCATAAGAGATTGGGGAGGAATCCGCTCTATCAGAAGATGAATCTAGGGTTTTTGACGAAATTAAAAAAGAGGGATTTATATTCATAAGCATTATTTAGGTCTCCTTATTCCTATCATTTTAACGCAAACTTGTGGCTTTTCTGAAAATAACAGATGATATCTCCGTGACAATTAACAAGAAACTTTCCCCGAGCGTAAGTACTCTACCCAGCTATTAAGATTAGAAAGATCTAGCGACCGGTCTGCTTGCTTATCAGGATGCGCATAAAGGTATAGTGAGCGTATTTTTTTATGTATATCCTTGGCGCTATTTATCCCTTTACTGTAGCTGTCTTTAAAACATCGTTTAAACTTTTCAAAGGCAAAACATTTGTTTTGTGGTTCGAATGGATAGGAATCAGCACACTTCAAAATTTCTCTTATAAGCAAATCGTCGCAATTCTGTTTTTGTTTTCCGACTTGTTGTTTCAAATATATAAGCCATTCTCTAATCGATTCTCTATATAACTTATATTCAGATTGTTGATAGGCATTTTTTTGTTTCTGAGAAAGAAAGAACGGAGCCAGCTCTTCTATTTTTTCATATAATCTTTCCAAAGAGATTTCCTCGCTATCCGGATTTACACAGGAAGTCAGGTTAATCATCTTTTTGCACTTTTGATAAGGCGAAAAATAGGCAAACATTTGCTGATTCTCCAGACAATTCAAGATTTTCTTATCCTCATTTCTTTGAAAATAGGCGTATAAAGAATCCGTTTGATTCCTTATAAGCTCTTTGAATTCAGTTTGAAGTAAAAGGTAAATCGGCACGGAAAACATCAATGACTCTCCAATAAGTTGCACTCTTTTTCTTAGCGGAGTTTCTCCAAAAATCCATTTTACCGTTTTAGATAGTAAGCCTTTCGAGCTAGAGTTATAGTGGGCATTTCTCATTTGCATATCTTCATAACCAAAAATTGCTCGGGCTCCTTTAAAAAAGGAGTAGACGGCACAAGAAGCCGTAAAGAGGTTTTTTGTCCATGGATTTATCGTCTGAGTTTGTATCTTTTCGGAAAAAACGGCCCGAGAAAAGACCAAAAGAGATGTAGCATGTGCAAAAATTTCCGCAACACCTTGTAAGCTATATACAAAAAATGACCGCTTTTGGGTATCCGAAAGAGGATCATATCCTTGTAAACTATCACGCATATTTCTGAAGGTGCTTCCTGCAGTATCATAGATTTTTTTTATCGAAAAGAGGAGCCCTGCAGACGGGGGAAGTATTTGAGCGAATAATAAGGCATATAGGCAAGAGTTGAATAGCTTCCCTTCTGTTAGTATTTTCCTCATAGAGCTTGAAATATCAAGCTTATTCGGATCAAGCTTATTCAGATAGATGTATAAGACGGGAAAAGTAGAAAAAAGCGTATTTAGAAACATTACTGCTAAATATCCTGCCGCCTGAGACGCCAATTCGGAACAATTCGAACCATCAAAACAGAAATCAGGATATGATGACATTAATACGGCAGGCAAAGAAAATAGAGTTTTTAAAAGAGTTTCAACCAGTGCGACTCCCTCATAATTCGAACCTATATCATGAGTAAGTGTACGAAAGTCAAAAGCATTTCTTTTGCGAAGACCGGATAAAAATAAACAGAGACTTTCTTCCAATTCAAAAGCGGAATGCAATTCATTCTCTAAAAGATAGCGTAAAATCTCCGGGCGATTGTTAGAAGCACAAAAATAAATCGGCAGTAGCGGAGAATTCTCACTCTTTACATTAGAAAGAAGTCCCTTTTCAATCAGAAATTGAAACGTTTCTAATGAAGAAAAAGTTGCTGCCAGAGAAGCTAATGATAGCTCTTTTGTAGGGGATATTACTTTAAAAGAGAGCAGTTTTTCCAAGTGTTCCGAATTTTCTTGTAGCTCTTTAGGCGTTTTTTGTAACAAGTGAATGATTGGTTCCTGACAAATGGAGGCTTGCTCAATAGCTTTTGAGATAGCTTGCTCAAGGTGAGCAATAGATCCCTTGTCGGTCTCCAGAAAAAGCGGAGATTTATCAGATAGCAGATATCCTAGCATGCTTGTCATCGTATTCATGGTGGATCGGTAAGAAGTGTTACCGACAAGGGCCCGTAATAACTCTTCCATTGCCGGTGAAGAGGGGATGAATGTGGCATAATCAAAAGCTGTTTTTCCCCATCTATCTAATTGGTAGGGATCGGCTCCCGCGGATAATAGTCGGTCTACGGATGCATTGTTTTTGACGGCATAGTGAAGCGGTAAGTCCCCATTTTCAAATGGAATATTAAGTTGAGATATAAAATCGGCTATTTCAGCCCGGTCATTTCGGATAGCTAAACGAAAGTGAGCTTCTCTTTGATTTTTTTGGAATTCTTCTTCCGAGTATGATGAAAACCTACAAACTTGCATTACATTTGAATAAATTGAATATAACATGTTCTAAAATCTATATTTTTTAAAAATCAGTCTATTTAAAATTTGTAACGAAGCTTTTATAAATCAAATAAGCATAAGCTGTCGGAACTAAATACATAATCGCCAGGCCGGCTACCTTCCTACAAGCGTCATAGGGCCTATAGGGGATTAAGCTCTTGATAACTTTCAGTTTCGGTAGTTTGTTTAGAAGAATTTTAGAAGCGCAGGCAATAGTAGAAAAATAAAAAAATACGGAAAAAGTACTAAGAGCAATTTTCTTTACATTTAATGAAGTATAAGTCTCCTCCTCTGCACGGAAAAACTTGTAGCCTTTTTCAATTCCCGATGCAAAAAGATCTGCAAAAAGTCTGGATGCAACTACCGCCGCGGTAATATGTAACACAGAAAATACCCCTACGTTATATACCTTATTTATATTCCAAAGCTGCAATGGGTCATTTATCCTTATGGACTGAATTAAAAACTCCAAATCTTCGGGTTTAACCCGAGTGCCCATTGAGATAAGTTTATGAAAATTATCAAAACGTCCATAAATCGCAGCAAAGCGTAGGGCTTTGGTTCCAAAAAAAAGTCCTCTTTCCCGTAATATTTGTAATTCTTCAGGCTTAGCCATTGCAGCTGAAATCTCTTCTAAACGGTAGCCGGGTGACCACGGGTTGAAGGTATGGTCGAGTATAGTAGTAATGCGCACCGTTTTATTAAGATCTACACTGTCAATAGTTTTTCCGCCTAAGAGAACTTCCCAAGCCCTTTCAATACCGCCCTTTACCGTTGATAGTTCCTCTTTTGTTGCTGAAAAATATTCCACATTTTTAGCTACATCCCATGCAAATAGCCTGGATTTATTAGCAGGTAGCTCTTTAAACGAAGGTAATAGAATAGGAAGATAATCCTCTTTTTGCATATAAACGGCATATTCTACGGCACTTTGTCCACGGCTATCTTCTAAGAAAGGATCTGCTCCTCGAGCAATCATTTCCTTGATTGCCTCTTTTTTATCCGTTCTCAACGCAAAAAAAAGAGGTAGTGTTCCATCAAAAAAGGGTTTGTTTAAAAAATCTGCAGAGTACTGCCATTCCTCTATTTTTTCCGACAGAATGTTTTCTTTTAATCGATCTTCTTCTGAATCCAATTTTGCAAAATAAAACGGCAAATAGGAATGAACGCTAGTTGATGTCATAATTAAAAATAATATTAAAAATAGAAAAGATTAGTATATAAGTCAGAATAAAAAAAAGTACATTAAAAAATAAATGTAATTTAAAGATTTAAGGCATGTACTCAAAAAAATTTGATAGGATCTCCCTCTATATCCGGAGATTCTTCAAATATGAGAAGAGGAATGGTTTAGTTAAGTGATCAGGTGGCCCTGATTGTTTTGGGGAGGTAGGCCTTATTGGAAAAATCAGGTTTTGAATCGGATTGGCTTATTCAAATTTTTTATTTTACTTTTTAAGCTTAAAGAGATCGACTTAAGGCGTGCAAACGAAAGAAAAATTCTACTTTCATTTATACGTTTATTTTTTTCGAAATATTTATTTGTCAGCCGACTCTCTGAGGAATTTTTTCAACAACCTCCTTGAAACAGTGTTCTTTAAAATATGAAAAAGTTGTATTTTAAAACTATTTTTTTTATCTTCCTTGTTAATTGTATCGGTGGTGTATATTGCGGAAGTTTTTATTTTTGCTATTTGCGGTAAATATGGCATTTGCTCAGGATGCTTACCCGTTGGCGGAGCATTGTCCAGAAGATTATTTTGAAGCTCGAGAGCGTTTTCGTCATGTATCCGGGTTGAACTCCTCGGTAACGGAGAGGATATTTCTTCCCATTCAAGCAAAAGGACCTTTTCATTCCGATTTATCCATTGATATTACGATTATGGGGTCGCTTGAACGGGCTCATAAAGTATTATTTGTTATTTCCGGAACTCATGGCGTGGAAGGGGGGCCGGGGTCGGGTATTCAACATGCTTTTCTAACAAAAAAGAAGGTATTGCCGGGTGATACGGCCATTATTTTTATACATGCTTTAAATCCCTTTGGAATGGCTTGGAATCGTCGAGTCAATGAATCCAATATTGATTTGAATAGAAACGGGGTTAGCGAACGAATCACTCCATTGCTTTATGGTGAGATTGACCCGATATACAATCCGAAAGAGATCGTTCCGTTTAATGCGGGATTATGGAAAGAACTTGTCGGAAAGTATGGTGAAGGTAAGGCCAGAGTGGTGCTGCTGGGAGGCCAATATTCTTTTCCGGAAGGCTTATTCTACGGAGGAAGTCAACAGACAGAGAGTCTTAGCGTAGTTTTGAAATGGTGTCGTGAAAATTTAACTCGTATTCCAAAACGCGCGCGTTTCGGAATTATAGATATTCATTCCGGTCTCGGGGCTTATGGTGAGGATACATTACTGACATATGAGGCACCTACCGAAGCTATGAAAAATTTTTTTGGCAGTAAAATGGATCCGGCGGTTCAAATGGCAACGGCAGGATATCGGGCTGCCGGAGTATTTAATAAAGAACTATCCGATTGCATTAAACGGATAGATGGGACGGCATCGGTTTTTGCCGTCGGTCAAGAGTTTGGAACCATAGACGAGCCTAAGGTGATACAAGCTTTATATGAAGAAAATATGGTCTTTCATCATGCAAAACGATATCGGGAGGTATATGATCCTTACGGCAAGGAAGGACGGGTATTGGCGGAAGCCTTTTATCCGAGGGAGGATCGATGGAGACATGCCGTCGTAGAGAAAGGGTTGGATCTCATTGCTAAGTCCTTGGATTTTTTAGAAGTATTGCCGTATGAGGAGAGCTATTTAAGAGTATCCGGCATTCACCAAATTCATTACTCCGTTTACGGGAATCCCGAAGGGATTCCCGTAGTCGTTCTTCACGGAGGGCCCGGGATGGGTTGTAGCGGGAATGAAATATATCATTTTGATCTTTCTCGTTATCGAGTGGTATTATTTGATCAAAGAGGAGCAAGGCGTTCAAAACCGTTTGCGTGTTTAGAGGAAAATACTACCCGTGAACTGATTGAAGATATTGAAAAATTGAAAAAACATTTAGGCATTCAAAAGTGGTTAGTTTTTGGACGGTCATGGGGATCGCTGCTATCTCTTTTATATGGTGAAAAATATCCTGATTCCTGCTTAGGTTTTGTCCTTCAGGGAATATTTTTAGGGCGTTCGCAAGACATTAACATCTTCCGAAAGGATTCAGCGGAGTATGATGCCCTTATTAAAAAAATACCGGAAGTTGAAAATGAAAGTTATCTTGTAACTTGTTATCAAGCCGTGATTGATCCCTCGCCTTCCACTCGTTTATTTTCGGCGAAGGCTTTTATCTCTTATTTTTTATCCACCTTCGGGATAAAAAAAGATGCAATAGATCGGATTTTGGAAGACGAAACGGCCGTCATGGGGGTCTCGGCTTCTTTTTTACATTATGCGGTAAATAATTTATTTATTTCCGAAGGGCAGGCTCTGAGCAATCTTGGAAAAATCGTTCATCTGCCTGCAACGCTCATCCATGGGAATAACGATATAAATTGTCTTCCGGAACAAGCCGTAACGTTGCATGAGCATTGGCCGAGCAGCGATCTTATTTTAGTAAATGAAGCCGGTCATTCTAATTATGAAGCTAATATTACTCATGCCATAAGAGCAGCTACCGATTCATTTTTAGAGAATATTGATCAAGCCTTTCCTTTTTAGCGCAGGGTACAACCAATCCCCATACCCGTTTATTTTTTGAATTAATTCAAAAATTCAAAATAATTATCGCGATCTGCTACCTACTATTTTCCCGTTAGCCATTATTTGATGGTGTCACTCTCTTTCAAATCCGGACAGGGTATAATGAATTCTAAATATAAGGAGAGGAGGCATGAGTACAAAAAGATGATGGACGGTATCAAAAAAACACGTGTTGTAGAAGTTAATCCCTTCATGCTAGAATTTCCGTGGATTTTAATTTCAGCAGGAGATCTTTATGTCTTTTCAGCCGGTTTGTTCAGCTCCTTTTTATTGTAATTGTGCCAAAGGAGTTTTTCATGCAAGCCCTATACAAGACGCCGATTCAAGTGATATCGGTCAACTTCTTCGGCAAGATGTTAATCTTCTTTATCATGTAATTGAAAAAGGAAATATACAATTTCCGAATCCGGTCATAACAAGTAAAAGCTTTAGCTATTTGGAAGGAAGAGGCACATATATTTGTGAATTTAATCGGAGATTTAAAAATGATGCTGAATTAGAAAGAGAGATGTCCCTTTCGGGTAAGGGAGTAGGAGATCCGTTTTATTGTACGTATAGAGTTGTCTTTACAAGGACTGCATGGAATACAACGGCAACCTTTTATGAACGACCTTCGCACCAAGCCTGCGCCCGGGAAAGTTTTCTTTCGGAATATAAGTTCTATGTGGTAAATGGGGAAAATGAAAAAGCAAAAAAAATATGGTCTGAGAGAGAGGAACGCTTGAGATCATACGCGGCATTAAGCTTTCCTCCTCGTCAAGAATGCTCTATTTCTTAGAGCCTATTTAAAGTCTCTTAAATTTTCTATAAAAAATACTTTTAAAAATATTTTTGGAGGTTGTCATGAGCCAATCTTGTCCGATCGACATTTTTTGAGAAAAACTTAATAAAATTCGATAAAAACGTATCCGGAATAAAACGAGATGTGGCAGTGGATACACAGGGATTGCCCCGGACGATCCCTATAACAACTTTTGCATAACTTCCCTTCAGGGGGCAAGACCAAATTAACCGGAGCCTCTAATTAGATCGGATTAAAGAATGGGGTAAGGTCATCGCTCATAATAACCGTTGAAAAAGAAAACTCCGATATGCGAAAATTTCTCCCAAAAAAGGATTTTTGCGTGGCGGGAAATAAAATACATTTTACTTCTTTGGGTTGTCCCCGAAACCTCGTCGATAGCGAGGTGATGTTGGGTCTTTTAATGCGATCGGGCTATGAGATTATCCCGGAAGCCTCGTCCGCCGACTATCTCATCGTGAATACCTGCGGTTTTTTGCAGACGGCTCGCGAGGAGGGCAAATCGGTCATTCGAGAACTTTTGGCCGAAAAAAAACCTTCTGCCAAGATTATCGTCACCGGCTGCATGGTGCAGTTGCACAAGGAAGAGATTCGAGAGGCTATTCCGGAAATAGACGTGATGCTGGGCTCCGGGGACGTCGAAAGTATTTTACAAGCCATTCGGGAGGAGTCTCCCGGGGATTTTATCACCTCGGCCAAGAGCTATCTCGAGCAGGGCGAAGTTCCCCGAACCCTCTCCGGTCCGCCGCACTATGCCTATTTAAAAATTGCGGAAGGGTGTCGTAAAAGGTGCTCTTTTTGCATCATTCCCAAGATTAAGGGACCCTTAAAAAGCAAAAGTATCAAAAGGATCGTCAAAGAGTTTCATATGTTGCTCGATCAAGGCGTTCGAGAAATTATTTTAATTGCTCAGGATTTGGGGGATTACGGTAAGGATATCGGTTATCCCGACGGCGGATATATCAAGGAATTATTGCGAACTCTTTTGAAAATCAAAAAAGATTTTTGGCTTCGCCTTCTCTATGTCTATCCGGATGAGATCGATGAGGAGTTCGTCGATCTGATGAAAAGCGATTCCCGTTTATTGCCCTATCTGGATATGCCGATGCAGCACGTAAATAATCGTTTATTGAAGTTAATGAGACGAAAAACGACACGGGAAGATTTGACATCCGTTATCAATCTTTTGAGGAAGAAAATACCGAATGTCATGATTCGAACGAGTCTTATGGTCGGTTTCCCGAGCGAAACGGAAGAGGAGTTTTCGGAGCTTTGCGACTTCGTTAAAAAGTATCCTTTGGATAACGTAGGCGTGTTCCGCTTTTCTCCGGAAGAGGGAGCGGCCGCTTCGTCCCTGGAAGGTGCCGTTGAAGAAAGCGTAAAGGAAGAGCGCTATGGTCGCCTTATGGAGATTTTAAAGAAGAGTTCTCGAAAAAGACTCTCTCGATTCGTCGGAAAAACGCTTGATGTCGTCGTTGAGGGGTACCATCCCGACTCCTCGGCTCTTATGCGAGGTCGCTTTTACGGACAAAGCCCGGAGATTGACGGAATCGTTATTTTGAATGATCATGAAAAAGTCGATGCCTTCGGAGCTCTTTATCGGGTGGAAATCACTCGGGCTTTAGATTACGATCTCATCGGAAAAGTAATCGGTAAGGTCGTTTCAAAGCCGGCAGCAACCAAAGGGCTGCTGAACGTCGTTTCTTAAAAATATGAGGAGAGGGAAATGTCAATCAACGCGGATTATGCGGGTATTGCCGATCTTTTGTATCCGGGGAATCCGGCTGAATTAAAAACGGAGATCGACACGATCTTTCCGAAAAGGTTTCCTTCGGTTGTCTTGAGTCCTTTTGAAACGAAAAAGATTGCCGATTCCTTGTTTCAAGCTCCCGAATCCGGTGGAGAATTTCAAAAAGGAATTCCTTATTTTTTGCCTCAAAGGGCGATGCTCCCGAATTCCCATACGTTTTTTTCTTTGGCCGAAGGAGGGACCGTTTTTGCCGTGAAAGCGGAGGAACGAGGAAGAATCGGAAGGGGGGGCTTTAAGAAGGTGAATCGGGGGATTATCGTGAGCCGTTCCTGCTCTCGGTTGCAAACGGAAGAATGCGCTTATCTTCGGATGGCCGTACGGGATCCGAGGTTAACCGATGAGCAGCAGGCACGAAGAATCCGTAATATTGCCAATGAATTATTGATTTATGAACGCTTTCCGGATACGAGAGGGATTGCTGCGAAACCCTCTTCCGTCTTCGCCTATCAAAAAGGGAACAAAACGAAAGTAGTTTTTATCCAGAAGCATTATCCGAAAGATTTTCATACGCATCTGGAAGAACAATACGGATATACGAGTTCACGCTGGTATGAAGCTAGAATACAATCGGCAAGGTATATGGCGGATATTTTTGCGGGATTGGAAAAAATGCATGAATCGGGACTGTCACACGGGGATATCAAGCCGGAGAACATCGTCATAAAAGAAGAAAAAGCCGCCCTTTGTGATTTCTCCTGTGCTATGAAGGAGAGTGATTTTCGAAAGTATTTGGAATCGGGAGGAGCTTTGGGTACGGAGGCCACGAAACCCCCGGAGTGGTATAGGAAGGGACCCGTTTGGAGAAGTTTAAATCGGGAAAACCCCGAACATACGGGTTATCCCCTCAAGGGAGACGTTTGGATGCTCGGCCTTTCCCTGGTCGGTGCCTTTGCCGAGGGAGCGATCGAAGATCCGATTTTTGAAGACTTATATGTTCGCGGATGGAGGCAATTATACGATGAGGGGCGTTTTCCCGATCTTGAGCAACAGGGAGGAATCGAGGGATCTTTTTTTTCGGAACCCGAAGATCCTAAACGTATCGATCATCTATTGTGGAGGATGTTACGGCTGGATCCGAGAAAGCGCCCCTCCGTGACCGAAGCCTTTGATGCATTCAAGACGGTTTGTCGCGAATGTTACAATATTACGATCGATTAAAAAAAAGTATTTGTTTCTAAATCGCTCGATCCGGTACGACTCATACTTTTGCGGGGATCGATTCCATGCATGTAAGTCTTTTTAATCTGGTTTCCATCGTTATCACGATTACCGGAATTTTCAGCTATATTAATTATAGGTTTTTAAAGTTCCCCGCCGGAATCGGTCTCATGGCGATTTCCATCGTCTTTTCCCTGATTTTGGTGAGCCTCGGTTATATCGGCTTCGAAGTAAAGTCAAAGGCCTTATTTCTTTTGGATCAAGTCGATTTCAGTCGTTCTTTGATTTACGGCATGTTGAGTTTTCTACTGTTTGCGGGATCTCTGCATATCGACATCGGAGAGCTGAAAAAGCAAAAGGGAATCGTAATCGTTTTGGCGACGATCGGTACGCTAATTTCCACGCTTGTTATCGGTTCCTTGACCTATTTTGCTTTTTTGATGTTTCGACTCCCCATGCCTTTGATTTACTGTTTTTTATTTGGAGCCCTGATTTCACCGACCGATCCGATTGCCGTTTTGGCCATGCTCAAAAAGAGCAAAGCTTCCAAACAATTACAGGTGAAGATTGCCGGGGAATCCCTTTTTAATGACGGTGTCGGCATTGTTTTATTCGTAACCATTCTGCAGTTTATTTCCGGAGATAGTATCGCGCCGTTGCATATTTTTCTTCTTTTCGTAAGAGAGACTCTGGGCGGTTTTATTCTCGGTTGGCTTTTGGGAAAGATTGCCTCTTTCTATTTGAAAAAGGTCGATGAATATTTCGTGCAGGTTCTTATCACCCTTTCGGTCGTAACGGCCGGCTATGCTTTGGCTTCGGCTTTGAAGACATCAGGCCCCATAGCAATGGTCGTTGCCGGAATCTTCGTCGGAAATCACGGTCGATTAAAAGCGGAAAATAAAGAAAGAAGAAAGTATTTGGATATTTTCTGGGAGTTGATTGACGAACTGCTCAATGCGGTTTTATTCGTTTTGATCGGGGTGGAAGTGTTGGGAATCCATTTTTCATTAAATCGATTGTATGTCGGATTAGCGGCCGTTGCCATCTGTCTTTTTGCTCGATGGGTGAGCGTTTGGATTCCGATTCGGATTTTTTCTTTTTTTCGCCCTTTCGTCGATAAGGCCGTCCGGATGTTGACTTGGGGGGGCTTGCGCGGCGGTCTCTCCGTAGCCATGGCTCTTTCCCTTCCTCGAACCCCTTATCGAGATATTATTTTGACGACAACCTATTTGGTAATGGCTTTTTCTATTTTGGTACAGGGGTTAACCATTCAAAAATATATGCTTTCCCGGAAATAGTTTATGCCTTTTTTTAGGAGGAAATATCCGGTTGATTTGTCTCTTACCGATGCAGCCGGAGTCGTTTACTTTAATGAAGTATTGAAGATGGCCCACGGGACGTACGAACTCTTTTTGAAGAAAAAAAAATACTCCCTAAAAACGCTATTATCGGAAGGGACCGCTCTTCCGATTCGAAAAGTGGCCGTCGACTTCCGCAAACCTCTCTTTTGGGAGGAAGAAGTCGAGATTCATCTTTTTGTTTCTTCCCTGACGGAAAAAACGTTCGAAACAACCTACCGTTTTTTTAAAAAGAAGGAGCTTGCCGTCGAAGTCGTGATTCGACATGTTGCAATCGACGGAGAAAGCCGAAAACTAAAAGAACTACCCGAACCTTTGAAAAGAATCTTACGAGAAATTTTATCCGAGGAAAAAATATGAAAAAATACGGGAAAGCATCGATTTTTCTTCTCCTTCTTTTACTCATTATCGGCGGGGGATTCGGATTTTTATTGTCCGGCTCGCCGAGTATAAAAAAATACTTTTTGTGCTCTTTTAATCCCTTTATCGATCGAGCCGATAAAGAGAGAATTACCCGGATCATTGATACGGTAGCCGACGATCGATTGTTTTCTCTTCTCGGTCGAGAGGCCTATTTAAAAGGGCTTGCCGATGAGGTGAATCAAAGGGTTTCCGATTTCGCCTATTGGGCCTATGTCCTGTCTACGCCGGCATTAAAGGAAAAGATGAAAGAGATTCAAAAAAGCCCCGAAAAGTATCGAGGGTTCGTTAACGGAACCTCGGAAAAACTTCTCCGGGAATATAGGGACAATCGTTGTTTTTTTAAGGAAGCCGGAGGCTTTGCTCGCTACCTGAAGCTTCCCGAAGAAGAAATGATTCGACTATTGAAGGAGGCGCTGGAAACGAAAGAGGGGAACGCTTTTCGAGCCTATCTCGATTTTCTCATAGAGAAGAGTCGGTAAAAGAACGGAAAAAGTCATTGACCGAGGCTTTGATGCGAGATAAGGAAGAACTTTGTCCGGTGCCGCTTTCTAACGAGAGCAGGAAGTCTTCGAAATATCGAAAATCGGGAATCCTTCCCTCATCGATATCCGTTAGCGCCAGAGTTGCCGAAGGATACTTTTCCGTCAGAAGAGTCAATAACCTTTCCGTTAATAAAACCATATTTCTTTTGACCTCTCCCAAGGAAGGAGGAAAGTCTTTTTCCAGTGTTTCCCGCAGGCACGGATCTTTTTTTTCATGATCGTACAGTTTGTCAACCAGTGAGCGCAGGGTATAATAGGAGAATTCCCAAGCACTTCTTTCTTGCTTTTCTTCCTGTTTTTTGATCCGTTCGCTCATAAGAGCCATTGTGCGATGAAGGGATTTTTCCGGGTTTTCTCGAATAAAGACAGTTGCTGCAGCCATCCGTAAATCTTTGATTTGGTCCGAGGTAATATCCGAAATGTCATCGCCGATCTCCATAAAAAAACCGGGCTCATCTTCTCTTTTTACGGCTTCGAATCGATCGGAAATTTGTTCGGCCAGTTTTCGAAAATCTTTGATCACAATTTCTAAGTCTTCGGGAGTTATTCGTTCGGTTGTTTTTGGTAGGATGGTTTTGATTTCTTCCGGAGGGGTCTCTCCGAGAGCTTTATAAATTTTTTCCAGTTTTCCGATGAAGATAATTCCGGAAGAAAGGATTCCGGCTGCCGAAGAGAGAGAGGTTGTTTCCGAAGGTTCGGTTGAAGAAAGAGGCGTAATATTTCTGTTTGCTAAAGAGGGAACGTTTCCGGGAGAAGAAAAAGTCATCCCGATAAGATTTCTCAAGGCAGAGGTGAAGATATCGCGAATCTTTTGGAAAAGTCGCGAAATCTTACCGACATAAGAAGAGGGTGCAATTGCCGGAAAAGAAGAATTTTCGGAAAGAGTTGGAATCTGAACCATAATACCTCAAAAGTAACGTCCTAGTCTAATTATAAAGATTCTATAAAAAAATAGCAACAAGAAAATAGCGGTTATTTTTTAAGTCCCTGAATATGAATATATTAAATATAAAGGATTTCTCTATCTTTTTTCGAGAATTTCTTTTTCCGTCGGATGGGTTTTTAAAAGATAAAAGGCGACGAGAGCACTGGCAAGGACCATGGGAAGAGCCGGAAACATCTTATGAGAAGCTCTCCAGCGATAGACGAAAAAAGCCCCTAAAATCAAGGATTGGATCAAAGCCATCGTTTGCCCTTTCGGATTATTTTTAAACAGTTTCCGGGCATTAAGAAGAATAAAGAAACCGAAAGTAGATCCGGTTATAAGAGAAGGGAGACTGTTGGCCAAAAAGAACCCCATACCGCCGCCGAGAATAACGAGGAGGGCATAAGAGAGGACGACATAGGCGGACTTACGCATACAAATACCTTTTTTACGTCCGCATTATTCATGTTTTCTCTTTTTTTTCAAGAAATTAATGATTGTATTCTCCGCAAATACTTGTTATATCCAAATCATAAAAAAGAGGGATCATGACGGCCAATCCGGAAGAAATGGAAGAGCTATTGGAGCGGTATTCCGATCGACTGAGAGATTACAAACATCGTTTTAATCCGATGTTCGGTAAAATCAGCTATGAATTAAAGGTAAGAGTGGACGGACTCCGTCTAAGGATCGAAAAATATGCTCTTTATCACAGAAATGAGGAGTTAAGGCATTTAAACGATTCGACTCAGGCTTTGCGAGATATTACCGAAATTCGAAGAGACTTGGAAAGAATAGCTTCCCAACTCAAGGAACTGGAAAAAATAGACCGCTTGGGACGTAATCTGTAGCATGAAAGACTCTTTACGAATCCTTCCCTCCGAAAAAGTCCTTCCGCCGAAGCAAAAGCTTCCGTCCTCGATTCGCTGGACCCTTCGGATCATGGCTTATCCGTTTATGATGCTTGATTTACAGGCTTGTCGGATCGTTCGTTTTTTCTATAAATCCCGTTATGTCGTGGAGGGAAAGTGTTTAAAACGAGGATCTTGTTGCCGATTCATCCATATGGGATGGCCGAAAGGAGAAAAACTTACTCTCTTTCACCGGTTATATGTTTATTGGCAAACGGAAGTTTTGGGATTTTATTTCAGAGACTTCGATTTAATGGAAGGAGATTCCTTAACGAGAGTCATGAGTTGTCGTTATCTTCAAAGAGACGGAAAGTGTGCTCATTATCGCTTAAGGCCTTTGATTTGCAGAGATTGGCCCAAAAGACCTTATCTCAAAAGGCCCGTTTTATTGAAAGGTTGCGGTTACAAGGTTTCATTGCGAAAGAAGGGGACGTAATTTTTTCGTTTCTTAAATTCCCTGCTTCCGTTATGAAAAAAAGAAGTTTCGACGAGGTATTCCGATGCTGAAAAAAATTTTTGCCAGAGGTCTGATTGCTCTTGCTCCCATCGTAATTACCGTTGCCGTATTGGTATGGCTTTATGATATGGTGGAGCGTCTTTTCTCCGGTATTTTTATCGACCTTTTCGGGCCGAAATATTACTTCAGCGGTCTCGGCGTTCTCATTGCCTTGGTTTTGATCTTTTTCGTCGGAGTGATCATAAATAATTGGCTGATTCAAAAAATGTATCGTTTTTTTGAAAAGCTTTTGCACAAAATGCCGCTGGTAAAGACCCTGTATCGTTCGATTGTTGATTTAATGAGTTTTTTTAAGGGAAACAGCAGCGTTTCTCACGGTCCCGTCGTTATGATCGACTTCGAGGGATGGAGAATTTTAGGTTTGGTATCTCGCGAAGGTTTTGACGATCTTCCGAAAGGAATCGGTTCTTCGGAAGAAATAGCCGTTTTCATTCCTATGAGTTATCAGATCGGCGGTCTTACCGTGATCGTTCCCAAAGCAAAAGTGCATCCGGTCGATATGAGCATTGAACAGGGACTTCGCTTTGCCGCTACGGCCGGGATGCCCGGACAACAAAGTAATGAAACCCCGGGAAAAAAATGAAATCGGTGATTTCCTTTGCATGGACCCTTCTTTTTTTATCCGTAAGTATTGCCGCTTCCTCTTTTCCGGAGCCGGAAGATACCGTAACGGCAGCCTATTCCTCGGATTTAAAGATGGGAGAACAAAAAAATCTCTCGCTCATCGGATCTCTGAAAACGGGAGATAAGAATGTTCGGGAAATCAGTCTTTATTATTCTTCGAACGGGCAATTCGAGTTGAATCGAGCTCGAGAAATGTTTATTCCCTTGGTCGAAAATTTTTTGAAGGAAATTAATGAAAACGGCAGTTTAAAAGGGCAGCTATCCCCGTACCCTTTCACGGAAGAGGGACTGGACGTCGTGATCTTTTTTCGAAACGATTCAGGCAATTACTCAAAACCCCCAAAAATTGCCCAGATTTCCATGCAGAACGGAGAAATTACCTACTATAAATTCCAAAAGGGAGCTTTTGACATTCTTATGAAAGAATCGTTTATTGAGGCTCGAAAAAAACTTTCTCTATAGGGATTCCTTAAAGAGGGTAAATCGCTCGAGAACTCCGGGAGGAAGTAAATCATGGGCCAAGGAGCCCCCTCCGGGGTAAAATTTCGGGAAGTTATCGCCTCTCCCTCCGTAAAGGAGAGCGTTAAGAGAGGGAGTATTCCCGTTCGGAAGGGTGATATTAAGAGAAGTGTTATTCATAAGATGACCTTTATTTACGGTTTGACCGGATATTCTTCTTCCATTCTTTGACGAAGGGCTTCCGGAAGGCCTTCGAAAGCTCCCGGATCGAGTCGGGAAATTTGATTCATGAAGAGATCCAATCCTTGAAGATTTTCCAATCCTTGAAAAGCTCCCGGATCGAGTCGGGAAATTTGATTCCCGGAGAGAGACAATCCTTGAAGATTTCCCAACCCTTGGAAAGCTTCCGGTTCGATGCGGGAAATTTGATTCCCGGAGAGATATAATTCTTGAAGACTTCCCAATCCTTGCCAAGCTCTCGGTTCGATGCGGGAAATTTGATTCCCGGAGAGATATAATTCTTGAAGACTTCCCAATCCTTGCCAAGCTCTCGGTTCGATGCGGGAAATTTGATTCCCGGAGAGATATAATTCTTGAAGACTTCCC
>CAYGJM010000015.1:0-23040 GCA_964350295.1 uncultured bacterium
CATTGAAGGTTTCCTTCCCTTCACGAAAAACGAAGAGTTTCTGGATCGGGAAGAGATGACGGAATCTTTTCCGTTGCGAGTCGGCGACAAAATTTTGGCCGTTGACGGGACTCCCGTTACTCATGCACGAGAATTACTTGAAAATCTCCAATCCCATCGGGTAACGATGATCGTACAATCGGGCTATGCACATATGCCGCTAACCGATAGTCACCTTGCCAATAAAAACTTCAATCATTCCGTATCTTGGCAAGATCTTACCGAACTAACGAAAGGAATCGGAATCGTCGGTTCTCCGGAATCGATCGGTTCTTTTAAAAGGCTACCCCCGATTACTCCCGCTACCTGGGAACAAATCGCACGGCAATCGGATAACCGTGCCTGGGCAGAACGAATCGCCGAACAAAAAGCAAAAATAGCCTCCATCGAAGATCCTCAAAAAAAGAAGGCCATGGAAGAACTATTCGAAAAAGCGCAAAAGGAACTCTATTTAGGCGTTCATTTCCAAGATGAAACCGTTTTATACAACCCCCCGCCGCAAATTCTTTTTGCAAAAACGACATCGGATATTTACCATACTTTGAAAGCATTGATCACGGGAAATTTAAATCCCAAATGGCTTTCCGGTCCCGTCGGAATCGTCCAAATCATGCACCACGGCTGGAGCTTAGGTTTTAAAGAGGCTCTCTACTGGTTGGCCCTGATCAGCCTGAATCTCGGTTTTCTGAATCTGCTGCCGATCCCGATGTTGGACGGAGGCCACGTTTGCTTTGCCCTTTGGGATATGGTTACGAAAAAACCCTTGCCCCATAAAACGATGGAAAAAGTTACCGTCCCTTTTATGGTGTTGCTGATCGGTTTTTTTATCTTCGTTACCTTCCACGATTTGAGTCGCTTATTCAAGGGATTCTTTTAAACTTGTCAAAGGGAACGGTTTCGTGATAAGTAGGGGTTAAAAACCGGATATTGTCATGCCCGTTTTAAGCTGTTTGCTTCCCATACTCAATGATCTTCCTTCGGAAGAGACGATAGAAGGTATTCTTTCTCAAACTTTTTCCGACTTTGAGCTGATTATTTATTCCGATATACATCGAGTCATATCCGAAAGATATGCCCGAAAAGATGCGAGAATCTCCCTTCTTCCCCCAATAGCTTCTCCTCGAACCGTTGCGGATATTTATAATTTGTTTTTACGCAAATGTTCGACTCCTTTTTTTACCATTCATAAATCCGGCGACATTTCTCTTCCGGAAAGATTTGCGGAACAAATAAAACATCTGAAAAATTCTTCTCTCGTCGTTTCGGGATGTGCCGTTCGTCCGAAAAAAGACGGAGAAGGAAAAGAAATATGGTTTCCGAATTCCCCGAAGAAGGTTTTGGAACGGCAATTATTTCACCCTTCTCATAAAGGTATTCATCCATTTGCCGCCATCCGGAGAAAAAAAATAAAAACCGAAGGCATTCGGTTTTTGTCCGAGAGTTCATTTCCGGAAATTTTCTTTGATAGGGACGTCCAAAAAAAATTCCCGCTGCGCCTTTCGAACATAAGAAGGGTTCTTTATTTGGAAGAAGAAGAAAGGCCTTCGGAACCGGGTAGGCTCGACCAACATGCCTTTTCTTGCCTGCACAATGTTAAAAGAACCTTCGTGGATAACGCTTCCCTCTTTCCGGGCTATGGTTGTCTCTGATCATCCGATGGCGGCAGACAGACAACGGGCATAACATTCGGAACAGGCAGGAAAATATTTTTCTTCGGCTCCCAAATCAACGGACGGGCCTTCTACCGTAGGTTCTCCGTTCACGTGTTTGAGATTAAAAACGGCTTTTTTATTGCAAAAGGCACAGGTTGTTTTGACTTCCTATATGCTCTCGGCCAATTCCATTAAACGGGCGGCCCCTGCAAATAAATTCCTACGAAAATCGGTACGCAAACCGTAACAGATAACGGGAATGTTTTTTTGTAAGGTAATCTCTCTTAATTGATCAATGATCGATGAAGAAAGAAATTGAGCCTCATCGACCAATAAACAAGAGATTCCTTCCAAATTCAATGTTAAAAGATCACTGTCCTCATGGACCAATACATCGGCCATTTTCTCCAAACCGGCCCGAGACTTAATGGAAGAACGACCGAATCGATCATCCAATGACGGTTTGATCAAAAGAACCTCTTTCCCCTGCTGACGATAATTGTGAGCAACGGCCAACAAATTCAAGGTTTTTGCACTGCCTACGGTTCCGTATCGGAAATATAATTTAGCCATAACGTCCTCTATTCCGTCCTTTTAGAAAAAAAACGAACGATACGCAGATCATTCGTTTTTTTCAACGGAAGAAATAAAAATATTTCGTTCCGTTCTCCGATTTGTGTATTAATAACGAATCTTTTAAGATCGAAATTTTATGGTTATCTTTGGGGAAAACGCTATGGATTATGAAATCATTACCAAACCTGCCTTCAAAGTGTTAGGCATGTCGAGAAGAATTTGCAACGATAACGCACAAACGGAAATTCCGAATATGTGGAAAAAATTTATTTTGGAAAACTACCCCGAAAAAA
Organism: uncultured bacterium; assembly: GCA_964350295.1. GTDB lineage: Bacteria > Chlamydiota > Chlamydiia > Chlamydiales > JAAZZY01 > CAYGJM01. Next base: position 2,561 of record CAYGJM010000015.1, read on the forward strand.
TTCCCCATAAAAAAAGTGAGAATCTTTTAGCGCTTTATACGGACTATGAAGGAGACCATACGAAACCCTATCACTATACCATCGGATGCGAAGTGGAATTCTTCGATAAGGAACCCCCCTTTGTCCTGGATAAAATAGAAGTCCCTGAAAATAAATATGCTCTTTTTAAAATAAAAGGAAAGCTTCCGGAAGCTTTAATCGAGGGTTGGAGAACGATCTGGTCCTGTAAGGAACTTGAAAGAAAATACGAGGCCGATTTGGAGGTCGTTGCGGGCCCCGAAGATCTTTTGATTTATATCTCCGTGAAATAATGCGGCGCTTCTCTTTCCGCTTCCGATCCACCTTCCGAATGCCCGTCGATACGGTTTTTTCCTATTTTGAAAAACCGGATATTTTTCGTCGTTTGCTTCCTCCCTTCTCCCATCTTTCTTTCCGAGAGACCCTCTCTTTTCCCCCGCAGAGAACCCTTCTGGCAGAATATCGAAATTTTGGAATGCGCTTTTGCCAAACCATTCAAACGGTAGCCTTTGAAAAAAATATTCGTTTCCTTCAAAAGCAAATCGACGGTTTTTTCTCCTTCTGGGAACAAGACCATATTTTTACCTCGATCGACCCCGGAAAAACTTCCCTGGAAACCCGGATTGATTATAGTCTCCCTTTTCCCTTGGCCTTCTTACTAAAAAATTCGGGAAAAGAATGGGAACGTTTTTTCCGTTATCGCGATGAAGTAATCGAAAACGATCTCTATTTTCCTCTTACCGATTTGAGAAAAAAGAAAAATATTTTGATAACCGGATCCGGGGGACTCGTCGGCTCGTCTCTAACGGCTTATCTTCGTTCTTTCGGGCATCAAATCACTCCCGTTACCGGGCGAAAACCCCGGGAAAAAAGTATTTTTTGGGACATTTACCGAGGACAAATCGATATCCCTCCGAATGAAAAATATGATGCGATCATACATCTGGCCGGAGAAAATATTTCCGGTTATTGGTCCAAAGAAAAAAAAGAAAAAATTCTGAAAAGCCGTGTCCTTTCGACAAGGTTATTGGTACGGACTATCAATCGTTTACCTCATCCCCCCGAGGTCTTTCTCTTGGCTTCTGGAATCCACGCCTATCCCAAAAATATCGATTGCACGGAAGAATCCGGACAAGGAACGGGCTTCCCGGCCGAGGTCCTCCGGGCTACCGAATCCGAACTGATCCCGCTGAAAGACGTTCGAACGGTCATTATGCGCTCGGGTGTCGTTATCAGTCCGAGAGGGGGAATGCTGCAAAAAATTCTTCCCTTATTCCGGGCGGGTCTCGGACATACGATTGCCGGAGGAGAACAACGATTAAGCTGGATTGCGATAGATGATCTTCTTCGCATATACGCTTTCGCCTTGCACCGCCCGGACATACAAGGAGTTCTGAACATAACGGCTCCCTTTCCCGTAAGCAATGCTTTCTTTTCAAAAACCCTTGCGGCATTACTCCGAAGGCCTCTTTTGTTCCGCCTGCCGGAGTTTCTTTTCCGAATCGGCAACAAAGAATTCCATCGAGAACTCCTTTTAAGCGATTTCAGCGTCCGATCGGAGAAACTGCCGAAAGCCGGCTTCCGCTTCCTGTATCCCGATATTCAAAAAGCTTTTACCCATCTTCTGGGAACGAATCACTTATTCTAAATTTTTGGGATCTTCCGATCGAGGATCTAAATCATACCCGACCGGCGTTTGCGGAGGAAGCGGAATGAAGGCCTCCTGCTCCCGGGCGGGAAGAGACCGTTTCAGGAAGATAATCAATATTCCGATCACTCCCAATAAAAGAGAAGTCAAAGCAATAAAATAATAAAGACCTATTTCGCTTCCGAAAATCGTTACGAATAAGGGCGTGACCAAAGGACCGATTACGGCACCGATACTATAGGCAAATAAAACGATTCCCGCCACGGTCGTTAAAGCATCCGAAGGCGATCGATCAACCACTTGCGTAACGCTGAGCGGGTAAATCGTAAAGGTGAATCCACCCAGTAAAAAGGAAAATAAATAAATCCAAAAGGGATGTCCGGTACATAAAATGATAGCTACGGCCGAAAACAAGGAAGCGATTCCGACCAAAACGACAATAGCCCTTCGATCGAAAATATCGGATAAATGACCGATGGGATATTGTAATAAAAATCCCCCTGCAATCGTAAAGCTCATGAGATTTGCAATGGAAATTTTATAAAACTGCGCATAGGTGGGAGCAAACGTATAAAAACTGCCTAAAATGATCCCGGCCAATACGGCACCTATCGTTCCCAAGGGAGCCACGACGAGATACTTCAAAATCGCTCGAGCGGGAGTCGAGTCCATTTCCGGTATCCTCGTATGGGTGAACGTAACCGGAAGGACCGATAAAACCGATAAGAAACCCGCTATGATAAAGGCAATCATCGAATTGATGTCGATAAAATTAATGATATACTGGCTTAATGACTGGGAACTGTACAGAGCAAACATATAGAGGGCTAATACGACCCCTCTGTTCTTTACGTGAGTTACCATCAAAAGCCAACTTTCAATGACCACGTATAAGGCCGCTATACACATGCCGACGACAAAACGAAAAAAAATCCAGACGGCAATGTGATCGGCAAAGACCGTCATTAAAGTACAAGCCGTTCCTATCGCGGCAAAAAAAGAAAAAGCTCGTATGTGTTTAATCCGTTGAATCAATCCTTCGGACTTCAGAGCGGCGATCAAAAATCCTCCGTAATAACTTCCTTGAATAATACCTATGGACATGGGTGAATAGTGATCCGCATAGAGTTTGGCACTAATGAATGTTAAAAAAAAACCATTCGACAACATCAAAAGAGCCAGCGACAAAAGGGGTGCTATGATCAATCGGAGCGTATGCTTCATAGATAAGTCTCTTAAAAGTTTTATCCTATCAAATTTTCCGCAAATAAGTCATTATGTTCTCTATTTTATTGATTAAAAATAACTTAAATATTTTTTTTATATCCGAACGGAAATAATTCTCTTTACGAAAGTACGAATCCTCTTTATGATCAATTTTTTCCGCAGGACGAATCGAGTAACTCCGGTGACAAAAAAGAAATCTCCTTTTTTTACGTTCATTGACCTTTTTTCGGGAATCGGCGGATTCCATCTGGCCCTTCATCGGCTCGGAGGAAAATGCATTTACGCCTGCGAATCGAATGATCCGGCCAGAAAAACCTATACGGCTAATTTTAGAAGTATTTCCCCCGATCTGTTTCAAAACGACCTCTTTCGAAAAGATATTACCGAAGAAGACAACCAAACCCGTATTCCGGAAAATGCCGATATCCTCTGTGCCGGATTCCCTTGCCAGCCTTTCAGTCAAGCCGGATACAAAAAAGGATTTTCCGAAGCTCGGGGAACTCTATTTTTTGAAATTGCCAAAATCATCCGATCGAAACAACCGAAGGCTTTTTTTTTGGAAAACGTCCGACATCTTCTCTCTCACAATGCGGGAGAAACCTTCCGGGTCATTCGAAATATTTTAGAACGAGAACTGCATTATTCCGTTTTTTTTCAGATTCTGAAGGCCTCCGATTACGGTCTGCCGACGCATAGACCTCGCTTGTACATCGTCGGCTTTCGCAAAGACATTCCCGAACGTCACACTTTTTCCTTTCCCGATCCGATTCCCCTCGCATTTGACATGTCGGCCGTTTTCAAAGGAAACTGCTCAAAAAGAATCGGCTTTACCTTACGGGTGGGAGGTAGAGGATCCGGCCCGGAGGACCGAAGGAATTGGGATGCCTACCTCGTGAACGGAGCCGTTCGCCGTCTGACCTCGAAAGAAGGGAAAAAAATGATGGGATTCCCGGAAGACTTTCAATTTCCGGTATCCGAATCTTGCGCTCTCCGACAGTTGGGCAACAGCGTTGCCGTTGACCCGGTCCTTCTTACGGCCTCGAACATCCTCCGCGTACTCCATGGATAAAAATGCCAGAAGCCGGATGATGGCTGCCGTAAAAAGTAAAAATACCTCCCCCGAAATCAATATTCGACGAACCTTGTTTGCCAAAGGATTTCGTTATCGACTCCATGACAAAAAACTACCCGGTTCTCCGGACTTGATATTTCCGAAATATCGAGCCGTTCTATTTATTCACGGCTGTTTTTGGCATCAACATGATTGCCCCGCAGGAAAACTTCCGGCCACGAACCCCTCCTTTTGGCATACGAAACTTCGGGGAAATGCTCGTCGGGACCGGGAAAATATTCAAAAGCTTCTTGCCGCAGGCTGGAGAGTCAAAGTTATTTGGACCTGTTCGTTAAAAAATAAAAAGTCGTTTTATTCCGATAGGGAGGCCGAAGAGATAGCTATTTGGCTTCGTTCCTCTTCTTAAAATGCCTCTTACTTTTCCCATTTATGGGATAAAGTAACTTTCATTTTATGGCTTTGTAAAAAGATCGATCGATTAAAAGTAACGTTATAAGTACCCCGCAATAAATTTACCCTTCGAGAAAAATAGGCTCTCAGCTGCTTCGGAGGAAGTTCTTTCTGCAATTCTTGCAAAGCCGGATCTTCATAGTCTATGATAAAGGAGGCAATATCAATGTTGACACGCTCTTCTCCTTTGCCCCATTGTCTTTGATATAAGTAAGAAATCTTCTCATCTGCTACATCTCGGACCAATTCCGGAAAAATATACCGAAAGTTTCTTCTTTTCTCTTCTAACGGTTTGACTCTAAACAGCACGGGGAAGGGGTCTAAATGATCGACAGTCTCATTATGAAAAAAAATGCCCCCGTTAGCGCTGACCGTCTCCACACAAACCCGATACCGAAAAATCTCTTTCTTATCTATCCGGCGCTTCCCTTCAAAAGCAATATCTACACGCGTGGAATAAGAAGGTATTCCCTCTAAAGCATCCCGTATGTTTTGACCGAAGACGACTTCTTTTTTTTCTTCGGCGGGAACCGTTGCCAAAAACGTAATAAAATCGTCCTGACTTATCCGGCGAAAATCCAGGGTCGTAAAACCTTCCGGGAAACGATCCTTTGTTTCTGCAAACCAACTTTTTGCCGAATCCAGAGGATTTGCGGGACCTATGCAAATTTTCTTAAAATAAGGTAATCTATCCTCGGAACCATAACGATCCAATAACCCGGAGATCCCCGTTATTTCCGCACTACTCATGTCTGTCCTCCGTTTTTGACAATACCACGTTTATAGAGTTAAGCCCTGACCCTAACAAGGTATTCTCTTCGAGGATAACGGGATAGTCTCCCTTCAATAAAGCAACCCGAGAAGCAGCATATTCCCGGAAGGCGGCTTGGCAAACCTCATGATAGTCCCGATACAAGTTCAATGGGCTGCTGAAAAATTCTTCGTTACTAAAACGACGCCATACCCTATCGGGTATCCCGCTCAAAACGCAAGTGACTCTCGTTTTTAAAGCACCGCCCGAAGATAAATCATCGAAGACCTTAAAGCTCACCCATCGCACATCCTCCGGCTGTAAATCCGGGAAAATCTCCTTGAATGCCTCTTTTTTTCCCTGAGTCATATCGGAAGAGGTATCGGAGATGAATAAGCGCTCGAAAAACGGCCGATAAATCTTTTTACAACTCTCCGGATGTAAAAATACGCCCGTTTGCGGATCCCGGGACCGGTTTTGGAAGCAGACGGTATAGCGCAAGGAAAGATCCGTCTCCCGATCGGGGTATCGAAAAGCAATATCGACGCGAGAACTCGAAGGAACGATCGGCTCTAACGCCCGCTTGATTTCTTCGCCGCATGACAATGCATCGGTTCGAAAAGGAACCCATAAAGACATCACGGAAATACCGTCCGACCGGTCAAGCTCCGGACTTTCGACCCGGAAGTGAGGCGGCAAGGAATCCTGCATCTTTTTAGACAGATCTTCCGGGGAAGGATCGGTGGTGACGACAAAGCAGGAAAGCCTTTCGGAAATAGCGGCACGGGTCCGAGAGCAACCATAATTTCCGGAGACAAATGATACGGAGCTCATGACTCTTCCTTCTAATAAAAAAATTATTCGGGGAAAAATTAAAAAAATCGGAGGGAGTGGGATTCGAACCCACGGTACGCTTTCACGCACACACGCTTTCCAAGAGTGCTCTTTCGGCCGCTCAGACATCCCTCCGAAAAAACAAGGCACGAGCATAGCTTTTTTCACCCTTATCTTCAATTAAAATATTCTTTTACTTGATCCATTAATGCCGACTATAGTAAATTCTATGTCTCTATTTTGTTTATTATTTCTTATGAATAAAAGATTTTTCATATTTTTTTTCCTTTTTACCTTAATTATCGGCAGTTTTTTTTATCCGTTAAAACGATCTTCCGAAAAAAATTATGACGTTCTGGTCACCGTCGCTCCCTATAAATATTTTACGGATTACCTAACCGATCATAGCCTGCGGGTGAAAAGCCTCGTTCCCGAAGAGGGAAGCCCCCACGGCTTCGACCCGTCGGCCCGACAACTTCTGGAGCTATCGCACGCCTCGGTTTGGTTGACGATCGGAGAACCCTTCGAGAGCAAATTAAAAACGGCTCTGGGGAAAAATCCTCCTCAAATCATTGACCTGGGAGCAGGGATCGATTCTCCGGGAGGAGGCTGCAAACATTCTCGTGATCTTCACTTCTGGCTCAGTCCCCGGACCGTTCAAAAACAAATTCCGATCATTGCCGAAGCCTTAATCCGCCGATTTCCGGATAAAAAGGAGTTGATTGAGCAACGAAAAAAAGAGTTAACGGAAAAATTGGAAATACTGGATCGAAAAGCTTCTTCCCGTCTGCGAACCAAACGAAACACCGATTTTTTGGTATCCCATCCGGCTTTTGCCTACTTTTGTCGCGATTACGGCCTCCATCAATTCTCTCTGGAAAACGAAGGATTGGATCCCTCGCCGAAAGAGCTGGCGAATATTCTTGAAAAAGTTAAAAATAAAAACTTTACGAAAATGTACGTGCAAAAACAATATAATTTTAAGGCCGCTCAACTCGTCTCGCGCTCTCACGGCTTGGAAATGATCGAAGTCAACCCTTATGCCGAAAATTATTTTGAGAACCTGGAATATTTGATTACCCGCTTGGGAGAGGAATAAATATGCAAGAAATCATTACCTTGGAAAATGTGGATTTCTTTTACGATCGAACCCCGGTTCTCCGAGATATCTCCCTAAAAATTAGATCGGGAGAATTCATCAGCATTATCGGCCCCAACGGCGGAGGCAAAACCACTCTTTTACACTTGCTGCTCGGTTTTCTCTCGCCTACGAAGGGAACGGTATCCGTTTTCGGGAAACCTCCCGAAAAATCAACTTCTCGCATCGGTTACGTTCCGCAATTATTTGCCTTTGATAAACTCTTCCCCGTTTCGGTATTCGAAGTCGTTTTATCGGGAAGGCTGCATCGGCTCTCCCGCTACGGGCGTTATTCCGAACAAGATGAAAAAATGGCTTTACGGGCACTGGAAGAAGTCGGATTGATCGAAGAAAAAAAACGACCGATCGGAGAACTCTCCGGAGGACAGGTACAACGAGCCTTGATTGCCCGAGCCCTGGCAAAAGAACCGGAAATTTTATTCTTGGACGAACCGAATTCCTGCATCGATCCCCGCGGTCAAACGATCATTGAGAATATTCTTCGCGTACTCAAAAGGAAAATGACCGTTGTAACCGTCACTCACCACCCGGAAAGAATCGGCTCGGAAACCGATCGCATTTTATGCATTCACGGAACGCTTTCCGTCCTGGATCCCGGAGAAATCTGTCGTCACTTCTCGATTGGACTCTATGAAAAGACCCCTCTGCAAGGAGCATGCCCGTGACTTTTTTCCAAGCCGTCTTTTCACATCCTCTCTTACAGTATTCCCTGGCAGCCGCCTTTCTCGTCTCTTTAGCCGGGGGGGTGATGGGTTCCTTCGTCGTTATCAAACGCCTGGCCTTTATTACCGGCGGAATTGCCCACTCCGTATTAGCCGGAATAGGACTAAGCGTCTGGTTGCAAAATGCCTTTCATATTCATCTGATTACTCCTTTAACGGGCGCTCTACTGGCCGGAGTATTTTCGGCACTACTCCTGGGAAAAGTTCACCTCGATTATCGAGAAAGAGAGGACTCGATCATCGCAGCCATTTGGTCGGTCGGCATGGCATTGGGAGTGTTGTTTCTTTCCCTCACGCCCGGACCGAAAATCGAATTAGGAAACTACCTGGTAGGAAACATTCTATGGATCGGTTCTTCCGAGATCCTGTTATTACTCGGGCTAGACCTGTTCATCCTGCTGGCCGTAGCCCTTTATTACCACAAGTTCCTGACTCTTTGTTTCGACGAAAAACAGGCGCGCCTGCAAGGATTAAACGTCAAAAGACTTTATTTCCTTCTGTTGATCCTCATTGCCGTTACCGTCGTTCTCTTTATTCAGATCGTGGGAGCGGTTTTGGTCATTACCGCTCTGATCATTCCCCCGACCATTGCCAACCTCTTTACCCGTTTTTTCCCGTTGATGATTCTTCTGGCCATCGGTCTCTGTCTTTTCTTTTCCTACCTGGGAATTTTTATGGCCTTTCGCTTGGATTGGCCTGCAGGAGCCACGATTGCCCTGGTAACCGGAATCGCTTATCCGATGGCTTTGGCCTTACGATCAAAAAAACTAAGAGTGAGAAATTAAATCGACCAATTGATCGGTTAGGTATGCGGATCGTTCGCCGCTTTTTGCTGAAAAACGGATAACGGGAAGATGTCCGTATTTATTTTCGAAGCGACTTAAAACCTCCTCTTCCGGAAGCAAATCGCACTTATTTAAAAGAATCATCGTCGGCTTACGAAGAATTTGAGGGTCATAAGCCTCTATTTCAGCGCGAAGCGTTTCGTATGTTTTTTCCGGATCCTCCGAAGAGGCGTCGAGGACGAAAAGAAGAACTTTCGTTCGCTCGATATGCTTTAAAAAACGAATGCCCAATCCTCGATTTTGATGAGCTCCTTCAATAATACCGGGAATATCGGCGATAATGAAACGTCTGTAGTCTTTCGTTTCGATAAATCCGATATTGGGAATAAGGGTAGTAAACGGATAAGCGGCACACTTTGCCTTTGCAGCCGTTAATAAATTAATCAACGTCGACTTGCCGGCATTCGGTAATCCGACCAGCCCGATATCGGCAAGGATTTTAAGGGTTAGCTCGATTTCCTTCGTTTCCCCTTCTTTTCCGGCCGTACAAAATGCGGGAGACCTACCCGAAGGACTTTTAAAACCGGCGTTTCCCCTTCCGCCCCTTCCGCCGATACACAAAGTGTACACTTCTTTCGGATCGGTGACGTCAAAAAGGACCTCATTCGTCAAAATATTTTTAACGATCGTACCCGCCGGAACTTTTAATAAAAGAGGAGCTCCTCTCTTACCTTGACAGAGATTCTGCCCGCCTTGTTGTCCTCGTTCAGCAAGCAAAACGCGGTGATTGCGGTACCCATCCAGAGAACAAACATTCTCGTCACAACGGATCAAGATATCGCCTCCCTTGCCCCCGTTCCCCCCGTTAGGTCCCCCTTTCGGAATGTATTTTTCCCGACGCCAAGAGACGACACCGTTGCCTCCCTTACCTGCAGTGCACTTAATGGTAACGGTATCGGTAAACATGAGAACCTTTTTTATGACCGTTATTTATAAAGGAAGAACCGAAACATAGGTCTTTTTTGATTTTCGAAAGGAGACCTTTCCGTCGATAAGAGCAAACAAAGTGTCATCCGACCCTCGTCCCACATTCTTATCGGGATGCCATTTCGTTCCTCTCTGGCGGATCAGAATACCGCCGGTGCGGACGAACTCGCCGTCACTCTTCTTCACTCCCAAGCGCTGGGCATTCGAATCTCTCCCGTTGCGCGTTGCTCCCTGACCTTTCTTATGAGCCATGCTTGTTCTCCCGTGTTACGCCTGTTTAATATCCATAATTTTAACGCGACTGTAGTCTTGACGATGGCCGACTTTTCGACGCGAACGCTTACGTCTTTTATATTTAAGCGTTAACACCTTAGGGCCTCTAACTTCTTCAAGAATCTCCGCTTTTACGCTGCAACCCTTAACGTGAGGCAGACCCACCTTCCGTTCTTCTCCGTTGACGAATAAAATGACCTCGTCAAAAGAAACCTCGGAATGGATCTCCTTTCCCAAAAGCTCGACGTCCAAAACGTCTCCTTTCCTGACCTGATACTGCTTGCCACCTGTTTCGATAATAGCGTACATTCGAACCTCTGCTTATATCCGATAAAAAAATTAGTGAAATTCTAAGCCAAATTCCGATTATCGTCAATGATTTTAAAGAGAAGAGAGTCTTGTCAAAAGAAAATTAAAAATCATTTGAAAGAAGCCCGAATTACTCCGGATGAACGAGTCGAACTTGTCGCATGGTCAGAGAAACCCTCCTCCGCAAAACGGGGGGAATTCCGTGATAATACGGACGGTGGCGCGAAGCTCCCTGCATTAAAAAAGCACTCCCCGCCTTTTCCGGTAAACGAAAATGAACCGGGTGGGAAAAAGAGGGTTTTACGGGTCCTTCGTGGTAATAAAAAGAAAGGCATCCGGAACGATCGGGCTCCAAAATAACGCCTATGATGGATTCTCCGAAAATATGCCTTCTCATTTTTTGATAAAGCCCGTCTTCTCCGTCTCGGTCGCAATGCGGGTCGATAAATTGCCCGGGTCCGTAAAAAGTAACGATGATATTATCGAAAGATTCCGGCAGGGTCCCTTCGGGGAGGCGGGAAGAAAAAGTTTCTGCAAGTTTTTTTCGGATCAGGGAGATCCCCTCCGGCACTTCCCTATAAAAACTTTTATTTTCCTCCATGGCCACGAAATCCCACCCGTAATTAATCGTTCTCCTCGTGACTCGACCTTTTGCATCGGTCCAACGGTAGGCCCGATTCATGTCCGCTTTCGTAAACAGGTCTTTAGGCGGAGGAACGTCTACGAAACCGACCGTAAAACCCAAGGGTGGTGACTCGCTCATGTTATTAATATTATCCTTACGATTTCCGATTGTAATTCTTAAAATTATTTAAAACAAATCTTTTTCGAAAAACGATTTCTCATAAAAAAATAGAAGAAAACTGCCGACAAAGAGTATAGATAAAAAAAATACCGCGAGTAATATTCATGTGCTTTTCCGCTCCGGCCAGCTTTAGCGCAGGTGCCGTTTTAGCCGTTCTCGGTACGGTCCTATTAAACAAAATCCGTTCCGAAAGGTTTATGCTCCTGGGATTCATTCCCTGGCTTTTTGCCGTGCAACAGATTGCGGAAGGATTCGTTTGGCTCTACTGTCCCCTAAATACTTTTGCAAAAAATATTTTTCTTTTTTTTGCCTATGTTTTTTGGCCTTTTTGGGTTCCCTTATCACTCCGTTTTGCCGAAAAACGGCCGAGAAGGCAACAGATCTTGACATTTCTTCTGGGGATCGGCGTCGTCGTCAGTTTCTTTTTATTTTTAAAGATACCCGAAACGAAAGCCGTCTGTTATCGATCCGGAATCCGCTATTTACAAACGACACCAACGACTCTCCCTTTTTTTATTTCTTCCGTAAAAAAAATGTGGCTTTTAGGAGCCTTTATCTTTTTAGCCGGAGCCATTACCTTCGGTGCGGATCGTTTATTTTTTGTTTCCGTATGGTGTTTTTTTTCCGCTTTATTCAGTCTGTTTCTGATCTACATTTTAAAAAAGAAATAGATAAAAATCCTTTTCTTCAAGCACGATGAATCCATGAAAAGAACTCTTTTTCTGTTACTTTCGGTTTTTCTCCGTGCTTTTGTCGGCGCCGAAATCTATGATTGCTTCCTGTTTTTCAATGAGGAAGAAGTTCTGCGCATTCATTTGGAAGAGCTTTATCCGGCCGTTGATCACTTCGTTCTCGTGGAAGCGGATAAAACATTCAGCGGACTCGATAAGGAATACCTATTCTAAAAAATAAAGGATCGATTTGCGAAATATCTCGATAAAATCATTTACGTTCCGATTAAACAACCGATCGAAGGCGATGATCCTTGGACACGCGAACATTATCAAAGAAATCAAATCATGCAAGGCCTTACGCAATGTCGACGAAACGATATCGTAATTATCGGCGACGTGGATGAAATCATCCGAGCCGAATGCTTACCTTCCATCATTGACCGATTAAAAAAAGAACATCTTTTTTTGATCGGATGCGAATGTGATTTTTATCGTTATTTTCTGAACCGAAAAGATACCTCAACCCGTTGGATAGGCCCCGTCGTATCGACATTCGGATACGTAAAAAAACACCGACCGGAAAAGATTCGCCATCGAAGAAATAAAAATGTTTTTCTCGGCGGAGGATGGCACTTCAGTAACATGGGAGGAGCGGAAACCCATCTGGCCAAGATCAAATCCTTTTCGCACTACAAAGAGGTGTCTCCGGTCATAGATCCTTCCTATGATTTCGTCCGGCAATTCGAACTGACGGAAGTGGACGAAAGTTTTCCCGAATACGTTCGAAAAAATGAAGATCTCTTCCGACAAAATCACTTTCTGGACGGGCCGCGAACTGCAGCCGAAAGATCAAAGTAATGGATCGATTAAAAGATTCTTATGTCGGTCGCTATCTCCTTCGAAGAACCATTCAAGACGATCGAGATCGCCTTTTTTCTCGCATGAAAGGATTTGCTCATTTTTCTCCTCTGACAAAAGAGTCTCTTTTCTATGAGGAAGATGTGCAACATTTTCGAAAAGATCGGGTCTTTGCCGCAAAGAATGCCTATATCTTTACTTTTTCGGCGCAAGGAATCGCCGTTTCCTTTCCCGACGGACGCCTCTTTTTATGGCTCCCGTCAGGAGAAGACGATTGCTTACGAGGAAATCATCTTTGCAAAGAAGACCTCTATCGAACGATGTTTCAAAAAAACGGTAATGAAATTCTTTGGACTTTTCGAGTGAAGGGCCCTCGAAAAGATTATTTTTCCGAAACGAAATTAACGAAACTCACGGATTCTTAAGAACCTTATCCTTGGAAGGCTTCCATAAAAAAGGAAGAATGCCGAAAAATAAAAGGCCCGTAATCAAAAAACCCTCATAAAAAATCGGATTTCCCGTTTCGATTTGTTCGGGAGGTAAAAAACCTATACAAAAAACGGCTATCATGGAAATAAAACCCGTTAAACCGACGATCCAAATCCCCGGTTTCCCGCCCAAAATACGGTAAGGCCGATGGATATCCGGTTTTTTATAACGGAGGCGAATGGCTGCAAGAAACATTAAAAAATACATGACGATATAAATTTGAAGCGCAAGTGCACTCAAAAGCCAAAAGGAACTTCCGATCGTGGGCATGACCAAAAACACCAATGACAGCAAAGTAACGATAATGGCCTGTACGATGAGAAGGACCCAAGGCACGCCGTATACATTCGTTTTTTGCAAACACCGAGGAAGTATTCCATGCACGGCGGTGGCATAAATTCCTTTTACGGGAGCGATCAACCAGGTATTCAGCTGAGCAATGGCCCCTATGGCAGCCAAGGCTGCCAGAAGAGGGATCCATGCGGACATTCCGAAAGCCCGAAAAAAAACGGTAAACCCTTCCATTAAACCGGTCACCGGGTTAATGGAATCTTTCGGAATAACGGCCGCTATCGACAGAGATCCCGAAATGAATAAAAAAACGATGATCAAAGCGGAAATGAAAATGGATTTCGGATAGTTTTTATTCGGTCGACGAACTTCCGCCGCATGAACGGCCGAAAGTTCCATGCCGGCAAAGCTGAACAGGAGACCGGCAAGAAAAACCAAATTCGTCGGATTCATGGCCGGGAGCAGCTCCCGAAAACCGAGAGTAAATTCAAGAGGTTTTTTTAGCAAAAACCAAGCCAGGCCGAGACCGATAATAAATAAACCGGGAATAAGAGTCCCTATTACGGCCCCCCAGGAACTGACTCTTCCGGAGGCGCGGATTCCTTTTAAATTCAGAAAGGTAGCGGTCCAATAAATAACGATGATCATCACCGGCATATAAGCGGGTCGTTCGGCAAGGGAAGGGTTAAAAATATAGGCTATAATTCCCGCCGTAAAGCTGAGATTAATCGGAGACCAAATGACGTTTTCAATCCATTGCATCCAAATGGCTAAAAACCCCCATCGCGGACCGAAAGCCCGTTCGACCCAAATATAAACCCCTCCCGTTTCGGGAAAAGTTGTTGCCAATTCGGCGGAAATCAAAGCACAGGGAATAAAAAATAAAAGAGCCGTAACAACATAAATAAAAATCACACTCAAACCGTAGGTAGCGGCAATCGGCAGGTTACGTAAAGAGGCAATGGCTGCCACGTTTAACATGGTCAGGGTAAAAAAACCGAGGACGCGCCGCGTGTTCATTTCATCTTTCTCCGGAAAGTCTCGATAAGACTTTTTGGTGTTTTTGTCGACCTATCTCTTCTCCCTCTTCGGGATCGGCCTCCTTATTCAGTTGATAAACCTGTTCGAAAGCAAGGGGATTTTGATCGTATTTGGCCTCCCAAGGCAAAGATTTTTCCAAATGACCCTTCAAGGTTATATGACCGAATTCCTTCGAAAAAGTATCGGCTCGTATCTCCTTTTCCCGTAAACGAACCGCTCCTTCATCGGCTACGTTATAAAAAAGGCTCTCCTCTCCCGAAATTACCGGAGCGGACACGTTTACGGCAACCGATCGATCCAAATAAACTTCTTTTCCGGTCACGTTAACGAGTACGCTGTCCTTGATAAATCCTTTTTGAATTTGACAATGAATCAAACGACTATTTTCAATGCGTAACCCTTCCGAAGAGGTTTCGGAAACATCCGGAAGGGAAAAAAAACTCCTCAGAGCTTCCCCTTCCGCATCATCGCGTAAAATTTTTAAGCAATTCCGAAAATAGGCCTGACAATTTCCGTAGTCCCACCAATACCCTTCCGTGCCCATATCGGATCCTCCGAACAATCGTTGACATCCGGAAGAAAGTAAGTATTTTTCCTTGAAACATTGCATTCTTTCATAATGCTGACGACAAGCCGTATCGGCTTTTCGTACCAACCGAAAATAGACCGTTTCTTCCAAAGAGAGCGGCATCCACCAGTGCGGATCGGTATCCATCGATACTTTTTTTTGCCTCAATTCTTTATCGAACTCTTCCAGTAATCCCCGTAATACGGAAACGGTAAGCGAAAAACAGCCCAGGCTTAACCCGACTCTTTCTCCCGGTTCAAGAGGAAGACCGATAAATTCGGGATAACTCAACTTTTCCAACTGTTTTAAATCGCCTTTTTCATTACGAAGAACGATACCGTATTTATGATATTCATTCTTCTCCCAAAAATCCCTGTCCGGAATCTTCGGTAACAATTTGATCAAAAGATCGATGGCAAAGGGAGTTTCTTGTAATTCTCGAGAGGGAATAAAAATTTGATCGCCCCAAAAAACCGATAAACGCCCTTTGCGAACGGGAGCAAAAACGGATGTTTGCTTGATAATCCCTTCCAGTAAGGATATAGCCTCTTTCGTGTGATCCCGAAAAAAAGAACCCGCCAGTCGAATACGAGACTTATTGTTATGCTCGGCAGCCGTTAAAGGATAGAGGCGACTTCCCTTCCCGGCCGTATGATAAATAAAGACGGAATCGCCTTTTTCCATCCGCTTCATCAGATCGAAACCCTGCCGTTCGGCTTTTTTTCGAGCTTCGGAAAAAGCATGGAGCGTTCCCAAGGCATTCCCGGCCTTCCAATTTTCATGGACGGTAAAAACGACGGCATTCTCCGGGATTACCTTTCCCCTCATGCCGTCCAAACGACGAATCCAATATTCTTCTTCCGCAAGAGAAGTCACCGAAAGAATGATCACATCGGGACCAGTCTGCAGAGAAACCATTTTACGTAAGTTTTCCGCTAACATCATCTCGTCTGCACGGTAACGAAACGATTCATTTTACCGCTTCGGATTAAAAATAACATACGCTTATTTTCGGGTATGCGGGAAAGAACTTTATAAAATTCTTCCACGGAAGAGATTTTTTCTCGATCCAGGGCCAGGATGACATTTCCCGGTTTGACCGAAGCAAAATCCAAGGGGGACCCCGGCGAAACGCGAACGATCAAAATCCCTTCCGGGTTCTTCTTTTTTTCCTCATCGGAAAAATCTCTGACGTCGATCCCCAGCCTTTCCGGGGCATAAACGGCTTCTTCCGACTCTTCTTTCGGTCTTTCTTCCGTTAGGATGCGAACGGTTTTCAGATTTCCTTTTTCGGCAACGACGATACACGCTTCGGTTCCCGGAGAACAGAGCGATATATCATCGGCAAACGTTTCGGGACTCGTTATTTTTTTCCCGTTACATTCTAAAAGGAGATCGCCTACCCGGATGCCGGCAGCTTCGGCGGGGGATCCCGGAACTACGGATACGACCGTTACGCCGCCGGGAGCTCCGGGAGGAACGGGGCCCGTTTCCAAACCGATATATCCCCTTTTTACCTCCCCGAAAGTCAATAACTGTCGAACGACCGATACCAGCGGATCGACCGAAAAGGCAAGAGAAAAAGAGCCTCCTTCTCCCGTATTTTTCGTTCCGATTACCCCGATAACATCTCCTTGCATATTCAGCAGAGGAGCACCGGAACCGACCCCCGGGGTATTCGTCTGAATCCGATTGCCGATGACGGCAGAGACATTCCCCGGAAGAAAGGAAAGAACGGTCGGATGAGAATAACCGACGGCCATCACCCACCGGCCGACCCGTAGCTGCTCGGAACGCCCGGCTTCCAGGTAAGGGAACCCCTCTCCTTTTACACGAAGTAACGCTATTCCGGTAACGGGATCTCCCCCCGTATATTCAGCCTCGATTTCTCCCCTTTTTTCTTGAAAAACCGTAATACGCGTCGCTCCGCATACGAGTCTTCGATCCGTAAGAATAAAACCGTCCTGCGTAATAAAAAATCCGGATCCGCAATACCAAGCTCCCTTCTCTTGATTGCCGGAAGAACCGAAAATTTGATCGAAAAAATCACGGGGCGTTACCGGGCCTTTTCCGCCTTCCCGATAGAAGGCACGAACCGATATGACGGACGGTCTTGCCTTTTCGGCCACTTCAAAAAAAACGGCCTCCATCCTTTCCGGAATGCTCTCGTTTTCCGATAACGGAACATCAGGAAAAAGAAAGCTTGGCCCGATGAGAAGAAAAAAAATAAGAAATAGAAGCCTCATTCCTTCATATTTTCCTGATTTCCAAACGAATATTATTTCGGGCTTCCAATTTTTTACTCTCTCGCTCCAAAGCCTCTTCGGAAGCAAAGGAAACGACGACCCCCCGATCCATCCCGTCGACAAGACAGTCCCGTACCGCTTCGCTTACGTCGGAAGCTCTCGCTTCGAGAAGCATCAAACGATTCCTCTTTCGAAAAGCCTCGTCCTTTTTTTCCTTATGCCGGGTGTAAGCCGCCCAGCCTGCCGATTCCGGCAAAAGAGGTCTATCGATTTTTTGAAAAACACCCAACTTGGCCTCTTCCAGTTCTCGTTCGGTAAAATCCCCGGAAGCTACTTTCTCGACGGCTCGACGAAAGGCCGTCAACGAAGAGGCCAGGTTCGGATCGCGATAGGCATAGAAATAAAATTTTTCCCGATCCGGTCTATTTCCGGATCCGCCGCCGTAAGCCCCCCCTTGCTCTCGTATCAATTTATGTAATAAGGTATTATCGAAAAGATTGGCCGCAATCCCCAAAAGAGAAGTACGCCGATCGGCCCAACCCGGTGTTTTTAAAGCCATGGATGTAAAGAAAACGGGCGATGAGGTAATCCGTCCCTGGGAAACAACCTTTTCCGGAGAATAATCGGGAGCCCAGGGCTTATAGTTTTTCTTTTCGAGATTGCACAATGGCCCGAAGAAAGATTTTTTCCGGATATCGTATTCCTTTTCCGATCCGGTATACAGAAGATCGTAATCATTTCCGTGTAATAAAAGGGGAACCAACCTTTTCATATTTTCGATGCAAGAGAGGACTCCCTTTTCGGAAAAACTCATGATTTTTTTTATAAAATCGTAGTATCCCAGACCGTTCCAAAAATAACGAACGTATCCGTGAAGATTCAAAGCGCTTCCCGATAGATTCATGGCATACTTCAAACTATTCTGTCGCAAATCATGATCCAACTCTTCGAAATGCTGCGATAATAGCTCTCCGACTCGCGAGACGTCCTCAAAAAGAGGGGAGGTAACGAGATCATGCATCAGGGACGATAAAAATTCCTTTTTCCTAGCCAAAGCCTTCCCTCGGATCACTAAAACGGGCAGAAATCGATCGGGCACATCCACCGGAACGTAGACGTCCAAAAAAGAAGAAATCCCCCCCGTATGGCTTTGGATCAAATTTAAATTGGCGGCATAATCCCGACCGGCCGAACCTAAATGAGGAAGGAGGTAAGAAAACAACTTCACCGCGGGCAAATCTTCGAAAGAGAGCTCCGGCAAAGGGATAGTCATGTCCAAATAAACGATATCGTTCGTAAAACAGGGATGGCGAAACACCCGACAGCCTTCCTGTTGCTCCGAAAATAATGCTAAATGCAACGGCTCTTTCGAAATATCGGACAGAGTGATTTCGGGAAGGACATCCGGATCTGCTCCTTCCTGCTCTTCCTGGAAGCTTTTTAATGCGGCGGCCCGTCGAACGATCGCCTCTTTTTCTTCGGAAGATAAATCGGCTTTCCTTTTCGCAAGGTGTTCTTTTTCTTCCCTTTCTTCGCGAAGCGAAAGTTCCGGATCGGGGAGCATGACCAACCGGACGAAATGAGTATTTTCCGAAAGATATTTTCGGATAAAAGAAGGGAGATAGTCCGGGTTTTTCAATAAAACCCGAATTTGCTCGAAAAGTGCATGTATTCGTAAGGGATCTTCAAGAGGACAACCGGTATTTTGAGCCGACATGAGCTTGAAAATCAAGGATAGGCCGAAAGGACCGTGATCGGCGTTAATTTCCGTTCGGGCAAACTCGACGTGATGGAGGGCGGCATCGATCAGTGATTCGTTAAGCGGCGTCTTTACGATCTCTTGTAAGGTATTTTGAACAAGATCGATGATTTTTTCCGCATTTTCCTCGGCACAGCCTTCGAAAATGAGAGCATAAGGAACACGAATGAATTCTTCTTCAAACACCGAAAAAACATTTTTGCACAAACCGGATTGTAAAATAACCCTTTTTAAAAGAGCGGCATCGGTACCCATCAAAATAAGATCCAGAATTTGCAAGGTCAAAGCATCCATGCTATTTCCGGACTCATACGTTAACCATCCGAGAGCCACGTAACATTTTTCCCGGACGGAATCACGAGAAGAAACGGGATAATGACGGACAACTTTTTTCGGACCCGCCCGAGAAATGCTTATCGGATTCGTATCGAGAGGAGAAACCGGTCGGTAACGAACGAATGCATGCTCCGTTAAAAAATCCAAATGTCTTTTCAAAGGAATATTTCCGGAGAAATAAATATGGGCTCTCCCGATTTGATAATACTTCCGATGGAAAGCCAGTAATTCCTCGTAAGTCAATGAGGGAATTTCCTTGGGATCTCCTCCGAAATTTTTCGAATAAACGGTTCCGGGAAATAAGGCCTCATTCAGGTATTGCCATAATCGAGAAAGGGGTGAACTCAAGGCTCCCTTCATCTCGTTATATACGATCCCCTTGATTTCAAGGGGAGTCGAGGGATCCGAAGCCACTTCGAATTCCAATCGATGTCCCTCCTGCAAAAAGCTCAATTCGGCTAACCGAGGATGAAATACCGCATCCAGATAGACCTCTAAAAGATTATAAAAATCAGCCACTACTTGCGAAGCAGCCGGGTAACAGGTAAAATCGGGCCCGGTAAGAGCATTCATATACGTGTGCAAACTACGACGGTTCATCGAAAAAAAGGGATCTTTGACCGGAAATTTTTCCGATCCGCACAAAACGGTATGTTCCAAAACGTGCGGCGTTCCGGAAGAATTTTCCGGCAACGTTCGCAAGGAAATACAAAATACGTTTTCGGGATCTTCATGATGAAGGTGTATGATCTTGGCTCCCGAAGGTTGATGAATGACTTCCGAGAGATAGGCTCGTAGTTCCTCGACGGGAACCGAACGGACCAATACGTAATCTCCGTAACGATCTCCGTTTTTTTTGAATATGCTCTCGTTGTCCATTCCTTTATCCTTGTTGTCGGTGAGAAGAAACCGTTATATGACTTCTTCTCTTTTCTCGATAGGAAAAATAATCCGGTCTACCACTGAAGATTGCCCGAAGATTGATATTCGGTCACTCTCGTTTCGAAAAAGTTTTTTTCTTTCGTCAAATCCACGGTTTCGCTCATCCAGGGAAAGGGGGTTTGACATCCGTATAACTTAGGCAAACCGATACGCTCCAAACGTCGATCGGCAATATAACGTACGTAGTCGACGAACATATCGGCCGTAAGACCCAAAATCCCTTTCGGCAAACAATC
>CAYGJM010000016.1:0-2110 GCA_964350295.1 uncultured bacterium
CATGGTTCCTCTCCTTACAGTTGGAATTCGTTATACTTTGTCCGGGTTTAAAGGGGGGGACACCATCATCTTGCCCAAAAAAGAACGTTATGAATTTCATCGATATTCCAATAATTGTTCATGAGTATTGCCTATTGAAGAGAAAGTTTTCGAGTATCCTATAAAATAAGGATTTCGAATGGAAGCTTTATTGTATAGGAGAGGTAGCAGGGTTTCGTATTCTAAAACTTTTCCTCCGCTTTCTTCGAGAATGATTTGTCCTGCTGCCGTATCCCATTCCGAAGATCCTATCAATCTGGGGTAATGAGAAGCCGTTTCTTGTGCAAGGAGACAAAATTTCATGGCTCCGGCTACCTTTACGGATGAGGTATAATGATGTTTTTTCATCCATTCTTCCGTTTTCAGGGAGCGATGGGATCGGCTTTCTGCGATGAGGGGATAGGTAATTTTATCGGAAGGCAACCTTTCTTGTTGATTATTCCGATAGCGGTAGGCGCCTTGGTTTTTTAGAGCAAAAAAAGAGGTGTCTCGTTTCGGAAGATGAACGATTCCGAATACGGGTTTTTGTTGTTCAATCAAGGCAATATTGATGGAAAAATCATCATATCCGGCTAAAAAATCTTTAGTGCCGTCCAAAGGATCTACGAGCCAAAAAACGGACCAATTTTTTCGAACGGAAAATTCGGGACAATTTTCTTCGCTGACAATAGGGAAGAAGGGAAGATTTTTTCTAAGAAAAACATCCGTTTCCAAATCGGCTTTCGTAACGGGAGAGCCATCTTCTTTATAGTTAGGAATTTGATTCCGGTGCGATAATAAAACCGTTCCTGCTCGGGAAGCGATTTCTAAAAGCTCACCAACGGAAATCGTGTGACCATCGATCCGGAAGGAGGAGTTGTTTTTCATATTGCTCCAAATCTTTTTGGGAATCTACTTCACACCATTTGCCGCTTATGGGAAGAGCTTGGATGCAGGCCCCGGATTCCGATAATTGTTTTAATGCGGCCGTAAAGGAGATTGTTTCGGTAATCAATGGTTTGAGATCGGACCAACCCGAGGGGGTCATTTTTATCAATCCCATATACTGTCCTTTGATTTCTTTTATGCATTCCGGTTTCTCTCCGATTTTTTGCAGGATACCGTTTTCTTCGGAAAAGGTTTCGGCATCTTCCAACACATCGTCAAAGCGTAGCTTCCACAAAGCATGCCATTCTCGATCATAAGTGATACTTAAAGAAGCCGGGCTTTTCATAAGCATGCAAATAATATCCGGATGGTAGACGATATCGCCGTAGCAAATCAGAACATCTTCTTTTTCAAGGAGGGTATCGGCTTGCAGGAGCGTATGCAGCATATTGGTTTTTTCCCAATCGGCATTATGAAAAACGATATCGAAATAAGATTCTATCCGTTCTTTTCGATAACCCGTAATGCCGACCGTTTCCGTAATACCGGCTGCCCGTAAGGAGGCCAACTGCCATTCGAGAAGGGGCTTTCCTAAAAGGGGAACCAGGCATTTCGGAAGAGTGTCGGTAGCTTTTTGCATGCGAGAGCCGCGTCCTGCGACCAAAATAACGGCCTTCATAAAAATACCTTTTTAATCAATTGTATATCTTCTTCTCGAAAAGGGTTCTCTCTTTCCGGATGCCACATAATGCCGTAACAAGGGAGGAAGGGGTGTTTTACGGCTTCGATGATACCGTCTTCGGCGACGGCAAGTGTTTCTAATAAAGGGTTACTTTGTTCGGTTCCGAACCGGTGATAGCTGTTTACGGGTCGTTTTTCTCGGAGAAACGAAAGGTGATGAACGGTCTTTACGTGATTGTCAACGGGAATAAGGGTGCTGCCGAAGTATTTTTGAATCAATTGCATCCCTCTGCAAATCCCCAAAATCGGGATTTTATTTTCGAGAGCCCACACAAGAAGCCGTTCTTCTAATTCATCTCGATATTCGGTAGATCCCAAATCATTTCCACCGGAAAAGAGAATACCGTTTATGCAGTCATCTTGCACAAGCCGTAGAGAGACGGGGTGATTCGGAAGCAAAAGAGGTCGGATATCGCATTGCAGCAGTAATGGAGTCCAACGTTGATCCAAAGCATCGCGTATC
>CAYGJM010000016.1:2120-9413 GCA_964350295.1 uncultured bacterium
ATTGCATTCAAGAATGTTTTCTTCCCTTTGGGTAACGGCTACGATTTTCATTGGATCTTAAAAATTTGTCGGTTCGCGCAATCAATTTCTATAATGACATTTTTTTTCCGTAAATGAAATAAATTTTCTCCGACTCCGATGACTGCCGGCAGGTCTTGTTCGGCAGCTCGAATGGCCATATGGGAGTTGGATCCTCCGTACATGGTAACGAAGCCGGCAATATTTTTGGAAAAGATCCAATCAAATCCGGGATCGGCACTCGGGATAAAAAGAATTTTTCCCGCAAGAGATTCATCTTTAATGTCGGCCGTTTTTGCCTTAATTCTTTTTAAAGTGATGAAGGTCGGTTCGGTAGGAGGTAGTTGAAAGGCAAAGACATCCTCTTTTTTAAAAATCAGAGGAGGAAGATAAAGCATTTCTGAAAGTCGGTAATTCATTTTTCCGTGTTTTATCGTAGAGGCAATAAAAGAAGAGTGATCGTTGCATGAAGAATAGAGTTTCAGGATATCCTTAATATCCAAATAGGCACAATCATCGCGATTGTATCCATAACCGGTTCCCCACTCTTCGATGATCTTCAGGCAATCGCTGATATTTTTCGTAAAAATAAATTTGGCATATTCACGCCCCTCGATAGCTATTTTGAAAAAATCGAAAAGAGAAATGGCGGTGTGACGAATCTCATTTTTTCGTAAAAAGTTTTCGATTTCTTTTAATTGTTTTAAGGAAATAACGAATTTTTTAGAACCCGAAGGGATATTTTTGGCCTCGTTACAAAAGTAGCCGTCCGGGTCTTCATCATATCGCTTGGAAAGAATATCATAGGTTCCGGGACGTAAGTGACCAAATTTTTCCAAAAAGGCCTCTTTTTGATTCCCGTACTCATATTCGCTAAGTTCCGAGCTGACCGTATGCAAGGAATGTAAAAACAGAAGATATTCGTCGTGATTTAAAATACCCGTATCGACCAGGGAACGTAACATCTGTATGGCGATAAAGCCGGCTCTTGCCAAACCGGCAAAGGGGAGTGTTCCGTAACGTTTACAGTCCTCCATAAGCCAATAGATTTTTTCGATAGGTCCTAAAGATCCGGAGGCGATGATGCGATGTCTTTCTTCCAAAAGGTTTATTTTTTCAATATCTTTTTTCCAAAGACCGGTATTCGGATCAATAATATCATTCGTTAGTATCTGTAGACTTTTTTGTAATTCCTCGCACTCGTCGGAAGAAAAACCGCTTTCTTTCAGCAGTACGATTTTTTCCGGCGTATCAAAGGCAAAACAGGAGAATAAAATTTGAAACTCTACCTTATCGTGAAAGTCGGGTTTCGTTTCTAACTTTCGGAGATAATAATTTAAAAGCTTTTCGGCCAAAGAAGGAGAAAGCGTTTTCGGCAAAAAAGAGTTAAAGCTAACTCTTACGTCGATGTAAGGATGTCCGAGAAAATCCATGAGCAAAGGAAAACTACGTAAATTTCGGTATCCGTAGTTATCCCTTTGATAAGCCCACACATGATCGGTGACTAATTCCTTATAGAGAGAAAGGGCTAGCGGCTTCGGGCGAACGCCGATAATTTCTGCCGGATTCCAATCGGGCATAACCCCGTAAATAGTCGTTTCTCCGTAAAGATAAGGGTGTCTTTTCCTTTTTTGTTCAACCGTATCTGCAATAAGGCGTAAATAGTTATCATACTGTTTCTCGAAGGGATCCACGATTTTTTTAGAAAATACGAGAGGACGAACTTGAAATAAAAAAAGCTCTTCCTCTTGGGTAACGGCAAACTCCACATCCAGACGGTCGCTGCGGAAAATCCCTTCTAATTCCCGGAGCAGTAAGATAATGCGAAGCATTTCTCGTTCTTTTTCAGGCAAAAAGGAACGAGAACAATAAAAGGTTTTCAGATGATTGGTTTCCCCGCTCGTTACCGTATCGGTTCTGCCGCTTTCATCATCATAATTGATTACGTAGTAAGGGGCTCCGGAAGAAGGGACTCTCGTAAAAGCCACGCCGGACAATTTCACTTTCGTCAGCATCGGTTGAATAAAAATCTGATTTTCTTCTCGAAAAGGACCGAAGGAGAGAAAGACGTCATCAATGGCTTGTATGAGAGCCTCTTTTCCCCGAACGTCGAGAAAAGAGGTAAACCGTCCCGCTAAAGATTCCCCTTCTCCGTCTTCGGCAAGGGCCGAACTGCGAACGATCAGTTTTTTACGGCTCCAGTCAAGAGAAAAAAAGTTGTGCAGCATTTCTTCTCGGCGATTTTTCCATTCGTCGGCCGTAATCCGAAAGAGAGGAAGGATCGAGGCTTTTTTAAGAAGGGGAGTAAGCCGTTTTAAGGATTCTGCTTTCGTGCCGAACATAGACTTCTTACTCCTTTGTTGAACGTACGGTCCAAGCCCTTGTTTTATAAGGAACGGAAATATGGGGGTTATCGGATATTATTTTTTGAATTTCCGTCAAAATTTCCGCAAACTTTTGAGGCCCCGCCTGGGCTTGTATGTCATTGACTGAACGCCATGCTCCGATATAGCGTTCTTGAGACATTTCTACGATGTGAGAGGCTTCCGTGAAAATAAGTTGATCAAAATCTCCCGATTCCAAAAGAATTTGTTCTAAATTTTTTGTGTAAGAAGAAGCCCCCGATGATCTCCTTTTCAAATTCGGAACAAGATGATGAATTTTTTCTTCGATAGCTTTGTGTAAGGGATTTTTTTCCAGGTCTCTCGGATTCCAAATGGCAGTAAAGAAGCCTTGAGGTTTGAGAATGCGATAAAATTCTTTCAGAGTAGCAGACTGATCGGTCCAATGAAAAGAAGAAGCCATAAAGACCCAATCTATCGAAGAATCCGGAAGAGAAGTTTTTTCTCCGGACCCGCTCTTCCATCGAAAAGTATTTTCTCCTATTAAACGTTGACCTTCTTCTCTCATAGAGGTATTTGGTTCTATTGCAAATCCCTTCAACCCCAATTCGGTGAGATTTTCCGTTAGTTTTCCGGTTCCGGCTCCGACATCGGCGACTATAAAGTTCGGATTGTCAAATGCACCGATATATTTTCCCAACATTTTAAGAATGTTTAAGGAATATCCGGTGCGATGAACATATTCTTTTGCCAATAGAGTGAAATCACCTTGTTTCATAGAATACCTTTCCTGTTAAAGATTTTAAAATTTTTTCACATATTTTTTCGGGGGATTCATTACCGTCATTCGGTATAACGATATCCGGATTTTTAGGTTCTTGAAAAGGGAGCTGAAATCCGACGGGAGGGAAATTTTGAGGAGATTGATAGAGGTTTTTTTGATTTCTGGCATATAAAATATCCGGGGGAACTTTTAGGTAAATTTCATAATAGGAGGGAATATTTTCTCTATTCCAATTTCTTACCTCTTCAAACATGGAGACGGTTGCACAAACGACGTGAATCTCCTGAGAAGCCACCCGTTGACAAAGACGAGCGTATCGGAAAGCCAAGGCTTTTCTTTCTTCCGGAGAATATCCGGAGGAACTTTTTCCCAGTATTTCTCTGAGCTGATCTCCGTCGAAAAAAATGGCGGGATGAACCCGTTTCAGCTCTTCGTAAAAAAGCTTTCCTATTGTTGTCTTTCCGGAACCTGATAATCCCGTAAACCAAAATACAGATCCCATAAGCGACTTAACCTTATCTGCTGATCAAAATCCGGTAATTCCGCACATAATATTTCGATTTTCCTATACGGTTACGGTTTCCGTTACCCAAAAGCGGGTGATCATTTCACATATGTAGGCCACTTCTTTTTCCGCCACGTCTTGATGTACCGGCAGGCTCAAGATTTCTTGTGCCGCTTTCTCCGTAACGGGGAAAGATCCCGGAGGGCATCCGAATTTTTCGGATGCTTTTTGTAGGTGGATCGGTATCGGATAATGGATCCGGGTGCCGATGCCGTTTTCTTGCAGGTGTCGTTGTAATTCATTCCTTCGGGAAGTTTGTATCACGAAGGTATGATAGACCTGTTTTTCATAAGAATTCTCTTGAGGAGTTTGAATGTCGGGAGGGAGAAGGTCTCGATAGGATTGCGCTAATTTTCTCCGGTGATCATTCCATTGATCCAGATATTTCAGTTTAAGGGTCAAGATGGCAGCCTGGAGGGTATCAAGTCTGCTGTTGAAACCCCATACCTCCGACTCGTTTCGGTTTTTCAGGCCGATATTTCTCAACTGTCTTATTTTTTGAAACACTTCAACATCGTTCGTCGTGATCATTCCGGCATCACCGCAGGCGTTGAGAGTTTTGAGCGGGTGCATGCTGAAACAACCGACATGGCCCAAAGAACCCGTTTTTTTATTTCGATATTCGGCGCCGACGGCCTGAGCGGCATCTTCAATGACTTTCAGACGGTATTTTGCGGCGATTTTTAGAATCGGATCCATATCGGCCGGTTTTCCGGTGAGATGAACGGGGATTAGGGCTTTGGTTCGGGAAGTAATTTTTTCTTCGATGAGATTCGGGTCGATATTGAGATCTTCTCGAATATCGACGAAAACGGGTGTGGCTCCCGCTGCTACGACGCAGGAAGCCGTTGCCAAAAAGGAGTTCGGGGGTAGGATCACTTCGTCACCGGGGCCGATGTCGTAGGCTTTCAGGGCTAAAAAGAGAGCGTCGGTTCCCGAGTTCACACCTATGGCATAACGGGTGCCGCAATAGGCGGCGAACTTTTCCTCGAATTCTTCAACCTCTTGGCCGAGAACGAAATTGCCTTGAGTCAAAATCTTATCGACGGCGGCCAGGATCTCTTCTTTAAGAGGCCGATGCTGCCGTGCTAAATCGACGTACGGGATGTCTTTCATTTTTATAAAAACTCCAAATAATATCTAACATGTATTCGATTTCTTCTTCCGTTAAGTGTTGGTGGCAGGGAAAAGTGATGATGGAATCGCAGTCGCGTTCCGTTTTCGGAAAATCTCCTTTTCGATATCCCAAATGGGCACAACACTTTTGGTAAGGAAGGGGAATCGGATAGTGAACTTTGGCTTCCACGCCGTTTTCGATGCAGAAGCGGAGTAATGCATCCCGTTGCTTGACCCGGACCATATAGAGGTGGAATACGTTTCGGTAATCGGGATTGCGGTAAGGGATTTCGATGAAATCGGAAAGCTCTTTGAGCCCTTCGTCGATCAGGCGAGCATGGCGAATGCGTTGGTCGGTCACGGCAGTGACGTCATCGATCATGCGCAGGGCGACGACGGCCTGCAAAGCATCCAGGCGAGAGTTATAACCGAAAACTTCTACCTCGTCTCGGTTGGTCAAACCGTGATTGCGCAGCAGTCGTAATTTTTTTGCCGTTTCGTCCGAATTCGTGGTGATCATCCCCCCGTCGGACCAGACGTTGAGGTTTTTTAAGGGGTGGAAGCTGAAAGAGCCGGTTAAGCCGAAAGAGCCTGCTTTTTGGGCGCCGATGCGTGCATCGATACCGCAGCAGGAATCTTCGATGACAAGAAGGGAATGTTTTTCGGCAATTTCAAGAATAGCCTTCATATTCGGGCAGTTTCCGGTAAAAAATACGGGTAAAATGGCTTTGGTTTTCGGAGTAATCGCTTTTTCGATCAGGGTTTCATCGATGGTAAATTCGTCATTGACGTCAACAAAAACGGGAGTGGCTCTCGTAGCCGCAATGGCTCCGGCCGTAGCAATGAAGGTTTCCGCACAGGTGATGACTTCGTCACCGGGGCCGATTCCGGCAGCCAGCATGGAAAGGGTTAGGGCATCGGTTCCGGAATTGACGCCTATGGCGTGCTTCACGCCGATGAAGTCGGCGAATTTTTTTTCGAATCGCTCGACTTGCGAACCCAGGGTGAATTCGGACGTTTTCAGAAAATCGCGGATGTCGTCGATAATGAGATCGGTTAATTCCTTCGGTTCATTTTTTGAAGCTTGTTTGAATTGTCTGTCCAAATAGGAAAAGGGAACTTTCATGGGAAAACCTTTTGAGTAATTGAAAGGTGTGTATTCTGTAGGATGGAAAAAATTTTCTTCAAGGATAAATTCCAAATTATTTTTTCAACCCGTTTGCGAATTTTCTGGATTTATTTTTGCGTTCGTGAAAGAGTATCGAAGCTTAGTTTATAGGAACAAAAAATCTTCGGGAAAGACATGGAACTGTTCGATCTGAAAGGGCAATACGAAGACCATCAAGAAGAAATCGACGGAGCTATCCGGAATGTGTTGCGCGCCGGTCATTTCATCATGGGAGAAGCCGTTTTCGAAATGGAACGGGCTTTGGCCAATTTTATCGGTGCCGATCACTGCATCGGCGTTTCCAGCGGAACGGACGCATTATTATTAGCCTTAATGGCTTTGGGGATAGGTCCCGGAGATGAAGTCATTACCGTTCCCTATACGTGGATCAGTCCCGTTGAATGCATCAAAAGATTGGGAGCCCGGCCCGTATTGGTCGATATCGATCCCGAAACTTACCTGATGGATATGAAGGCCTTGGAAAAGGCCGTTACCGAAAAAACGAAAGCGATCATTCCCGTCAGTTTATACGGACAGATGCCCGATTTCGATCGCATTAGCGAAATAGCCGACGGGATACCCGTTATCGAAGACGGAGCGCAGAGTTTCGGTTCCATGCAAAAAGGCATTTATAGTTGTCACCGCAGTTTGATCGGCTGCACGAGTTTTTTCCCGACCAAACCCTTGGGTTGTTACGGAGACGGCGGCGCCCTATTCACCGATGACGAAGAATTGGCAGAGAAAATACGAGCTTTGAGAGTCCACGGGGCTTCCGTCCGTTATCATCACCCTTATGTCGGAATGAACGGGAGATTGGACACGTTGCAGGCAGCCGTTATCTTGGCCAAGCTTCCCTTTTTCAAGGAAGAATTGAAAAAAAGAAAAGAAATAGCCGAATACTACGATCGGTTTTTACGAGAAGACTTCATGACGCCGAAAGTCGTTCCGGGAAATACCCACGCCTATGCACTCTATACCCTGCAGAGCGATCAAAGGGATCTTTTAAGCACAGCTTTGAAAAAGGAATCCATCGGGCACGGTATTTATTATCCCGTGTGCATTCATGAGCAACCGGCCTATGCCGATTTGCGTTCTTCCAAAAGATCTCTGCAACGGGCCGAGTATGTGGCGAAGCGGGTAATCAGCATACCGATGCATCCTCGGTTAACTCGCGGAGATCAGGATCAAGTTATTGCCGTTTTGAAGAGCGCCATCCTACAAGAAGTAAGATAGATGAAAAAACAGAAAGATTTAGCATTGATAGGAATCGGATATTGGGGAAAGAATTTGGCCCGCAATT
>CAYGJM010000016.1:9423-14070 GCA_964350295.1 uncultured bacterium
GCAATTTCCGAGATCAAAATGCATTGCACACGATTTGCGATTTAGACCCTCTTCAATTGCAAAAGTATCGCTCTCCGTATCCTGATGTTCGATTGACCGATTCTTATCGGGAAATCCTGGAAAACCCGGAGATTCGCAAGGTGGCCATTGCTACTCCGACCGCTTCGCATTTCGATTTGGCCAAACGAGCATTGGAAGCGGGAAAAGACGTTTTCGTGGAAAAGGCCATGTGCTCGACGAGCGAAGAAGCCCTGTTTTTGGCCGAAACGGCTCAAAGGGAAGGGGCTATTCTCATGGTAGGACATATCCTGCAATATCATCCTTGTTTGATCCGGATTAAGGAAATGATTCGATCCGGAAAATTGGGGCGTCTTTTACACTTGCAATTCAACCGGTTAAATTTCGGATCGGTCGGAGCGGAAACCAGCGCATTAATGGCTTTTGCCCCCCATGACATTTCTATTTTAATGGAGTTTTGTAAACCTTTGGAACCGGAAGAAGTCCGGTGTGACGGCAGAAGTTTTTTTGCCGAGCAAAGCGTTGATCAGAGCCGGATCCGCTTTTCTTTTTCGGAAAATGTGGGAGCCGATATCTATGTCAACTGGTTGCATCCGGTCCCCGAAAGAACGATGACGATCGTCGGTTCGGAGGGGACGCTGATTTTCGACGATATGAAAGAGTGGTCGGAGAAAATCACGTTTTGGAAGAATACCGTTTCCGAAAAGGGAGGTCGCTTGTGTTTTCATCGTTCGAAGGGAGAAGCCTTGCCGATCGAGCCGAAGGAGCCTTTAGCCGAAGAGGTAAAAGCTTTTTTGGAAGCCTGCCGCACGAGACGGGCACCGATCACCGACGGTTTTGAAGGATATCGAGTCATTCGGATGTTGAATGTGGCTCAGGAAAGCGAACGAACGGGGATGCCCGTTATCTTGGATACAAACTTACGAAAAACGGTCGCAAGATAAGGAGTTTTTTATGCATATTCTCGTAGCGGGGGGCGCCGGCTATGTCGGAGCCAAACTGGTCCCCGAATTATTACGTCGAAATCATCACGTAAATGTTTTGGATTTGTATATTTACGGAGAAGATGTTCTTTCTTCCGTAAAAAATCACCCCCGTCTTCGGGAATATAAGGGAGACGTTCGGAATCTCGACGATGTTAAAAGAGCATTGCAGGATTGCGATGCAGTCATTCATTTGGCTTGCATCTCGAACGATCCGAGCTTCGAACTTAATCCCGAATTGGGGAAATCGATTAATTTGGATTCTTTCGAACCTTTCGTCAAACTGTGTAAAGCTTCCGGGGTTAAAAGATTTATTTATGCCTCTTCCTCTTCCGTTTACGGGATTAAAGAGGAGAAGGACGTAACCGAAGAGATGTCTTTGGAACCGTTGACCGATTACTCGAAATTCAAGGCCGAATGCGAAAGAATTCTTCTTCGTTATATCGATGATGATTTTATCGGAACGATTTTGCGTCCGGCCACCGTTTGCGGGTACTCTCCCAGACAGCGCCTGGACGTGGTGGTAAATATCTTGACGAATCTCGCCTATCACACCGGAAAAATTAAAATTTTAGGCGGTCCGCAATTGAGACCGAATATCCATATCGACGATATGGTACGTGCCTATTGCCATGTTTTGGAGCAGCCGAAGGAAAAGATTCAAGGGGAAATTTTCAATGTCGGTTACGAAAATCATCCGATTTCCTCTTTGGGGGAAATGGTTAAAAGAAAAGTGGAAGGAAAGAGATCGGTCGAACTGGTACGGGAAGAGACGAATGATAACCGGTCCTACCATGTTTCTTCGCGGAAAATTGATGAAAAGCTCGGTTTTCGAGCCGATTTTACGGTAGAAAAAGCCGTCGAAGATCTTGTTGAAGCCTTCGAAAAGGGCCGGTTGCCGGGTGCTTTGACCGACAGTAGGTATTCAAATATCAAAACTATGAAGGAGATCCGTCTGACATGAAGTGCTTGGTTACGGGAGGGGCCGGATTTATCGGCAGTCATTTGGTCGAACGACTTTTGAAAGAAGGACATGAAGTCATCGTTTTAGATAACTTTGCTTCGGGAAGTCAAGAAAACTTACGGTCCGTAGCGGACTCTCCTCGACTTCTTCTCATAAACGGAGACGTTCGGGACAGGGAAGGCATCAAGGAATATTTTCGGGGAGTCGATCTGGTTTTTCATTTGGCCGCTTTGGCCGATATCGTTCCTTCCATCGAAAATCCGGAAGGGTACTACGATACGAATGTCACCGGTACATTCAACGTTTTGCAGGCTTCCAAAGAGGCGGGAGTAAAGAGGTTTTTGTATGCCGCTTCGTCGTCTTGTTACGGCCTGGCCAAACAATTGCCGACGCCGGAAACGGCACCCGTGGCTCCCGAATACCCGTATGCCTTGACCAAGTACTTAGGGGAGGAGTTGGTTTTTCATTGGCATCGCGTCTATAAATTACCCGTGATTTCTCTCCGCCTCTTCAACGTATTCGGGCCGAGATCGCGCACGAGCGGTACGTACGGAGCAGTCTTCGGCGTATTCCTGGCACAGAAATTACACGGCAAGCCCTTTACCGTCGTCGGAGACGGGAGACAGACGAGAGATTTTACGTTCGTCACCGATGTGGCCGATGCTTTTTATGCGGCTGCCTTATCGGAAATTTCGGGCCGGGTATTCAATGTCGGCAGCGGCGGGCATTACAGCGTCAATCATTTGGTAGAACTTTTGGGAGGAGAAAAGATTCATATTCCCAAAAGACCCGGAGAGCCCGATCATACGTTTGCCGATACCGCTTCCATTGAAAAAGCACTCGGCTGGCGGGCAAAAGTTCCTTTTGAAGAGGGAGTGCGCCGGATTGCGGAAAAAATTTCTTATTGGCGAGAGGCTCCCTTGTGGGATCCGGAAAGTATTCAACAAGCTACAAAAACTTGGTTTACCCATTTGACATCATGAATGAATTATTGCAACGAACAAAATCTTTATCCGACCTGATCGAAGAGACGAAAATGACGTACGGGAGTACGGAAATTTCTTGGGAACTGACCTTAGGTACGGTGTTGCATTGGTTGGAAGTGAACAAGGCCAAAAAACGGAAGGTTTTCGTCATCGGTAACGGAGGAAGCTCCGGAATTGCCTCCCATCATGTGACCGATCTGATCAATGTTTTGGGGGTGGCGGCCTTTCCTCGTTGGTACAGTAATATTCTGACCTGTATCGGTAACGATTACGGTTATCCTTACGTTTTTTCCAATCCGTTGGAAAAAATGGCTTGTTCCGGAGATTTGCTCATAGCCGTCAGCAGTTCGGGAAAGTCGGAAAATATTCTAAATGCCTGCCGGATGATGCACCAAAAAGGGGGAAACGTAATTACCTTGAGCGGCTTTCTGCCCGATAATCCGCTCCGCTCTCTGGGAGATTTGAATATCTGGACGCCGGCGGAAGATTACGGTTTGGTGGAAACGGCTCACTTTTTTATCCTGCATACGTTCGTCGATACGTGGGCCCGAAAAAAACAAACGTTAACCGATTTTTTAAAAGGGAAGGTTTTGCATGAAAGTTACGGAGAAAATTCTTGAGCCGGAAGAAGCGGAAACACTGGTAGCTCACGAAAAAATTTCCGGAAAAAAGATCGTTCTTTGTTTAGGGGTCTTCGATCTTCTGCACCCCGGACACATCAAACACTTTCAGGCCGCCAAAAAGTACGGGGATATTTTGGTCGTGGCCGTAACGGCCAATCGCTATGTCAATAAGGGGCCCGACAGACCCGTTTTTCATGAAAAACTCCGAATGGAGTCGATAGCAGCCATCGGTTGCGTCGATTATGTCGTCCTAAATGATCACAACGGGGGAACGGAAATCATTTCCCGGATCCGGCCCGATTTTTATGTGAAAGGAATTGAATATCAAAAAAGCGAAGAAGATATTACCGGAAAAATCACGGAAGAAGAAAGAACCGTTGAAGCCTCCGGCGGTCGATTGGTTTATACCGACGAGATCGTCTTCAGTTCTTCCAAGTTGTTGAATAATCATTTTCATGAAGAGAATGAAGAGGCTCATGCCTTTACCCGATCTTTTCGGAAAAATCGGACGGTGGACGATATCTTTGAAAAAATAGAGCAACTGCGAGATCTGAAGGTATTGGTCGTCGGTGATGCCATTATCGATCAGTACGTTTATGCGGAGCCGTTGGGCTTGGCGGGGAAGGGGACCCATTTAGTTGCTCGTTGTCTCCATAAGGAAACATTTCTCGGCGGTTGTTTTGCCGTGGCTAACCATGCAGCGACCTTTTGTCCCGAAACGACTTTATTAACCGCCGTAGGCGAATCCCATTCCGGTATGGAAATCGATAAGAAGTTACATCCGGACATTCGACGGGAATTCACGATACTGCCCGGGAGAGAAACCCTATTAAAAAGGCGTTATATTCAAAAGGACGGAAGAAACTTAACGAAGCTCTTCGAAACCTACTCCTCGGTAGATCCCTTACTTGACGAAAGGGAAACAACGGAAATAGAATCCTTTTTAAAACGATATGCCGATGATTACGATATCATTATCGTTTGCGATTTCGGCAACGGATTTTTAAATCCCGTGTTGCATAAACGCATTTCTCAAACGAAAAGTTTTTTGGCACTGAATGCACAAATCAATA
>CAYGJM010000016.1:14080-21687 GCA_964350295.1 uncultured bacterium
GCAATCGAGGATATCACGTGGTGACCAAATACGATCGAGCCGACTACATATCGATCAATGAACCGGAGATACGATTAACGGCTCACGATATGAACCGATCCGTGGAAGAGTTAATGGAAAGGCTTTCCGCAGATATGTCTTCTAAATATATCAGCGTAACGAGGGGAGTGAACGGAGCCGTTTTTTATCGGGCTCCCAAGTGTTTACATCACATTCCCGCTCTTACGCAGAAAGTCGTGGACCGGGTCGGAGCGGGCGATAGTTACTTTGCTCTCTCTTCTCTTTGCCTGGCCAAAGGATATGATCCGTTATTGGCCGGATTTTTGGGATCGGCTGCCGCTGCCATGGAAACCCAGATTATCGGAAACAAAAAGTATATTGAAAAAATCCCTTTATTAAAATATGTTACCACCCTTTTAAAATAGACTTATGAATCTTAAAGAACTTTTTTTCCGGACTCTTCGTATTCGGAAAATTGAAGAAGCCATTGCCGATCGTTATCCCGAAGGAAAAATGCGCTGTCCCGTTCATCTAAGTATCGGACAGGAAGCGGTGGCCGTCGGCGTGGCTGCACATTTGCGACAAGAAGATGCCGTTTTAAGTACGCATAGAGCCCATGCTCATTACCTGGCACGCGGCGGCAATTTAAAAAAAATGTTAGCAGAACTGTACGGCAAGAAGACCGGTTGTTGTGCAGGTCGAGGCGGATCGATGCATTTAACCGATCTCTCCGTCGGATTTATCGGTTCGACGCCTATCGTGGGAGGTTCTTTCCCCGTGGCCGTCGGTGTGGCCGCGGCTTATAAAATGCAGAAAAAAGAAGGGCTTACCGCTCTTTTTTTCGGGGAGGCCATGACCGAAGAGGGGGTTTTTTCCGAAGGAATCAATTTTGCCGCCCTAAAAAAATTACCCCTCCTATTGATCTGTGAAAGTAACCTCTATTCCGTTTATTCGCCGATGGAGGTTCGACAGCCGGACAATCGCGACCTTCCCGCCATTGTTCGGGGGCATGGTATTCCGGCCGTGAAAGGAAACGGAAATGATCCGGAAGAAGTTTTTTCTCTTACGAAAGAAGCCGTTCAAAAGATTCGAAACGGCGAGGGGCCGCAATTCATCGAACTGGAGACCTATCGTTTCCGAGAGCATTGCGGTCCCGGATATGATATTGAACTAGGCTATCGGTCGCAAACGGAATTGGACGAACGGATGAAACAATGCCCGGTAGAGACGACGAAAGAATTTCTTCTCCGAGAGAAGATTCTTTTACCGGAAGAAACGGAGCGGGAAGAACACAAAATCCGAAAAGAAATCGAAGAGGCCTTTCTCTTTGCCGAACAAAGTCCCGATCCGGATCCCGAAGATCTTTTATTACACGTGGAGGCATAATATGAAGAGAATGAAAACTTTTGCCGAAGCGATACGGGAAACCCTGGACTATTCTTTGCAAGAAGATCCGGCCGTTTATGTCATGGGTCTCGGAGTCCCCGATCCCAAAGGGATTTTCGGAACAACATCCGGTCTTCAGGAAAAATATGGAGAGGAACGGGTATTTGATATGCCGACTTCCGAAAACGGAATGACCGGAGTGGCAATCGGTACGGCTTTGATGGGGATGCGCCCCGTTATGACTCATCAACGTTTGGATTTTATGTTGTTGGCGTTGGATCAAATCGTTAATAACGCAGCCAAGTGGCATTATATGTTTGACGGTCAAATGACGGTTCCTTTGGTTATCCGGGGAATTATCGGAATGGGATGGGGACAGGGACCGCAACATTCGCAAAATCTCCATGCCTTGTTTGCTCAATTCCCCGGATTAAAAGTCGTGATGCCGGCGACGGCCCGAGATGCAAAAGGTCTTTTGCGTGCATCGATTCGAGATCTGATTGCGGTAATTTTTATCGACAATAGTTGGTTACACGGCCTGATTGACGATGTTCCCGAAGAAGCTTATGAGATTCCGATCGGCCGGGCACGGATAGCCGTCGAAGGTTCGGACGTAACGATCGTTTCTTCCGGTTATCCGGTAGCGGAAGCCGTCAAGGCGGCAAGAACTTTGCAGGGAGAGAAAATTTCGGCAGAAGTGATCGATTTGCGAACGATACGACCTTTAGACATGGATACGATCCTTCGATCCGTTCAAAAAACGGGGCATTTGATCGTCGTTGATCACGGTTGGAAAACATTGGGCTTTGCGGGGGAAATTATGGCATCCGTGGTGGAAGAAGGATTCGATGCTTTGAAAAAAGCACCGGTTCGCATTACTTTCCCGGATTGCTACACGCCGACGGCGCAAGCTTTGACCCGCAATTATTATCCGAGCGAGTGCGATATTATTTTTCATGCAAAAAAACTCTTGGGGCAGCATCCTTCCTTGATCCGGTTGATGGAAGAAAAACAAAAACGTTTGTCGGATGTCCCCGATAAAAATTTTACGGGACCTTTTTAAAATGGAAAAAGTGTTAGTGATCGGCAGCAATGCCTTTTCCGGTATCGATTTTATAGACCTTCTTTTGGAAAAAGGGGGATATGAGGTGATCGGCGTGAGTCGTTCTCCGGAAAAAAAAGACTTCTTTTTGACTTTTCGGAGACACCGCTCCTCGCATTATCGATTTTTTCAAATCGATCTCAACCGAGAAACGGATAAATTATCCGATTTGATTCTTTCGGAAAAACCGGATTATATCGTTAATTTTGCCGCTCTCGTGGAAGTCGGACCCAGTTGGAATCATCCCGAACATTGGTTTCAAACCAATGCGGTAACGGTGATCCGCTTGGCTCAAATTTTAACGAAGTGTCCGTTCGTAAAAAAATACGTTCATATTTCTACACCCGAGGTCTATGGTTCTTGCGAGGGGGCGGTTGATGAAAAGGTCTCTTTTAACCCGAGCACTCCCTATGCCGCTTCAAAGGCGGCCGGAGATCTGGCTTTAACGGCCTATCGGAAAAATTTCCACCTTCCGATTTGTTTCATTCGATCGACGAATGTTTATGGACCGGGGCAATCTCTATTTAAAATCATTCCGAAAGTAGCCCTTTGTATTAAAAAGGGGATAAAGATCCCTTTGCACGGCGGAGGAAAGGCCGTGAAGTCCTATATCCATATCAGGGATATTTCCGAAGGAGAATTGGCGGTCATGTTACGGGGAAGACCCGGAGAAGTTTATCATTTTTCTCCCGATGATCAAGGGATTGCCGTTCGCGATTTAATCGGATTGATCTGTCAACGAATGGGGGTTTCTTTCGAAAATACCGTCGAAGAAGTCGGCGAACGACTCGGACAGGACAAGGCCTATATTATCGATTCGTCGAAAGCTCGACGAGAATTTAACTGGCAGCCAAAAATAGCCCTGACCGAGGGAGTGGACGGAGTGATCGATTGGGTGACGAAGAATTATGATGCCATGAAAGAAGAATCTTTGGAATACGTACATAAGGAATAAGATGGGAAGGGAAGTTAACTTGATGATCAATTATCCGCGAACCAAGCGGGATCCGAATGCGAGAGGCCTGACGAAGACGGCGGAAGATCAACGGGTGGCCCGTCTTTTCGGGAAGGAATTTTTTGACGGAGATCGCTCTCAAGGATACGGGGGATTTCATTACCATCCTCGGTTTTGGCAGCCCGTCGTGCCGACGTTTCAAAAATTCTATGGTTTGACTGCCGAAAGTTCTTTGCTGGATGTCGGTTGTGCCAAAGGGTTTATGGTATACGATTTTATCACGCTGATTCCGGGGATAGAAGCTCGGGGGATCGATGTTTCGGCTTATGCGATCGAGAATGCCTTCGAACCCGCCCGCCCGTTCGTCGCGGTCGGCGATGCCCGCCGGTTGGAGTTTGCGGATAATTCTTTCGATTTGGTGATTTCGATTACGACTCTGCATAATTTCGAATTGGACGAGTGCGCCCAAGCGTTACAAGAAATTGAGAGGGTTTCTCGCAAACATAGCTTTATTACGGTAGATGCCTATCGAAATGAGGAAGAGAAAGCTTTGATGCATGCTTGGAATTTAACGGCCAAGACCATTATGCATGTTGACGAGTGGAAAGCCTTTTTCAAAAAAGTCGGTTATACCGGAGATTATCACTGGTTTATGCCTTAACGGGCTTCCAATAGACAAAAAGTCAGGTTTCTTTCTTTTCCTTTCGTTCGTCGATAGGAAAAGAAATCTTTCGATTCATAGGTACAGATGCCGGCGATTTCGATATTTTTTTCTCGCACGCCGCATTCCAGAAGCTGCATCCGGCTGACGGCCCAAAGATCGAAATGCCGGGATCCTATCCGGTACGGGAAAAAAGATTCCGGAAACATCTCTCGGTAGTTACGGAATTCGGCCGCATCGGGGCCGAGGCTCGGAGAGATGCCGACCAGAAGATTTTCGGGCAGCGTTCCGTAGCAAGTACGCATCCCATCGATCGTTTTTTTATAAATATTTTGAACGTTTCCTCGCCAGCCGCAGTGAACGGCGGCAATTGCTTCCACTACCGGATCGTAAAAAAGGGCAGCCTGGCAATCGGCGTGTTTGATGCAGAGGGTTTTATTTTTTTCCTTCGTAATAAAACCGTCGCAGAAAAAAGGACCTTCGGTCCCGGATCCTACGGAAATAATATCCGTTCCGTGGAGTTGTCGGGCATAGAGCGGTTCCGGAAGATCAAATGTTTCCGTCAGCCGTTTTTTATGAGAAAGAATTTCTTCCGAAGGCTTTTCATCGGGATTGATTCCCAAATCTCTATGTAAGACAATGCCGTGTTTCAGGCGGGGATAGGGGCGGAAAAGAGAGAATTCTAATAGATGAATGCCATTTTTTTCCGTTCGCAACATCGAATCGTCCGTCATTTCCCCCTTTTTATAAGGGAAATGACGGATTTTATGCCATTTAATTACTTGAACAGCAGCAAGTCATGCAGCTTTGCGTGAATTTTCGGGAAGATCGATTATTCGATCTGTTTTTTTTCTGCTTGCTCGTATAACCGCTACAGCAACCGCAGGTACAGCATCCGCTGCAGCAAGAGTTGCAACAGCTGCAATTACTGCAACAGCAAGAGTTATTGTTATTGGAACTGCGGCTATTAAATAAGCCCGTTTTTTTTGCCGACGTATTGCAGCTGCCGCATTTATTCGGCGGGTTACAGCCGGTAAAGGCAAGAGCTGCAAGAGCAATCAAGGCAATCATCAATTTAAAATGGAATACTTTCATTTTTTTCTCCTTTCAATGGGTAGTCCTTTTATTCTTTCAGTCATTTATTGTGCTCTACCGAAACGGTTGTTTTTTGTCCATTTTTAATTTTTTATCGGATAGAATTCGAAAAAATCATCTTCATGAGAACGGATCATGTCTTCTTTTTGCCCGAATTGTCGAAAAGCCGTGGATTTCCCCGTTCGTTTCCGGTCGCTTTGCGAACGGTGCGGAGCTTACTTGCATTCTTGTAAAGGTTGTCGTTTTTACGAACCCGGAAGATCGAATGATTGTTCTCTTCCGGGAACGGAACCTCCTTCCGATCCGGAAGCAGGGAATTTCTGCGAAGACTTTTTACCGCTTATTGCCTCCGTTTTGCCCAAGAAAATTTCCGATATCGAGAAAGATCTCTTTAAGGGTTAGAAAAAAAAGTTTTCTATAATTCAAGAATCTTTTATAAGTCTGTTTTTTTAGCCAAAAGGAAAAAAACATGTTGTCCACTTTCTTGTTTCTCGTTTTCTCTCTTCTCTGTTCCTTCTCTCTTTTCGGTAATGAACCGGAAAAAGAGACTACGGATACGAATGTCGTTGCCGTTTCGAATGCAGCGAGTCAAAAGGCTTCTCCTTCGGTAAAAAATACCTGGTCGCCTTATTTTGCTAACGTTAAACAATTCGAACCGCGGGAGAATTTCTTTTTTCAGACGAATATCGGGATCGGTTTCCTTCGATTCTCCGGAGTGGACGGGACGACACGCGTAAATACTCCGGGGGTTCCCGCACAGAACTCTCGTTACGGAGTGGCTCCTTTTGAAGGACATCTTACCTATAATCGAACACCTCTTTATGAATATGATTTGGGCTATCAGTTTTTTTCCTGGATGAAAGCGGCTCTTTCCTATCAATATCAGGGGGGACTTTACGTGCAGACTCGTTGGGAAGGAGGGTCTGACGGAGGGGGAACGTATGGTTTTGCTTTCGAATCTCTCAATGCCAACCTGGCCCTGAATGCCTTTATGCTGAAACTTTATTTCGAGCTTCCCTATCCGATGATCGTCAAGAATGTTCTGACTTCACCCTATTTGGCGTTTGGAGTCGGACCGGGATGGCAAAGCTGGACGAATGTCACTTTCCCGATGATTGCATCGGATTGTGATCCCCTTCCTTTACGATCCAAGAATGTCGCCAATGCCGTTTGGATGGTCGATATCGGTTTTCGCATGCGTCAAGCCGTTCCTTCCGATAGTTTTTCCGTCGTAGCCGGTTGTAAATATAACCAGTGGGGACAAGCGAGAAATATCGGGAAGATTTCGCAGCAGGGAATTCCGTCTCGCGGATTATCTCAACCTTTCCGCGTGAAAACGATTTATTCTTTTGCCCCTTATTTAGGGGTACAGTGGGATTTCCCCGTAACGCGTAGTTCTTCTTCCGGAAATTACACATTGAAGGGAAGAGATCCCGATGTCTGGTTTCCCTATTTTGCGCGCATTCCTTGTTTGACTCTAACACCGTCGATTTGGACGCAATTTAATGCCGGTATCGGATTTTTATACTTTAACGACGTAAAAGGAAAAATTAACGAGACGGTGGAGATTGCGGCAACGACCGTTAATCAAAACAGCATTACCGGAACGAATTCGTATCACAAGCTTCGTTATAACCGGACTCCCTTATTTGAATATTTATTGGGTTATCAGTTCACTCCTTATTTGAAAGCCGGTTTTTCTTACTCCTATCAGGGAGGAGTTAACGTGTCCACGCAACCGGAAGCCGGTCTCGGCGTAACGGCTTCGGGAAACACGGACGTTTATGCTCAATTAAATGCCAATCTCATGTTGAATGCTCTCATGGCTAAAGTCTACGCCGAGCTACCTTTCGGCATGATTTTTAAGGGTATCAGTACCTCTCCTTATGTGGGAGTCGGGGTGGGCCCTTCCTGGCAAACTTGGTCGGGAACCGATCAGTACCTAATGGGTAATTATACGACCGGAGGAAATACTTTCTTCTACTCTCAACCCTTCCCCATACGCGCTAAGACTTCGGCAAACGTAGCGTTTACCGTCGATATGGGGCTTCATTTACAGGAAGCTTATCCGTCGGAACATTTCTCCGTCATGATGGGTTGTAAGTACATGTATTGGGGACATACCGGAAATATCGGGAAAGTTTCTCAGCAAGGAATTCCCGCTCGGGGATTGGCTTTTCCTTTCCATGCTCGAACCGTTTATTCCTTTGCTCCTTATTTAGGGGTGCAGTGGAATTTTCCGACAACCTATACGACAACCCCTCCTTATACGGTAAACGGACGGGATCCTGCCGACTGGAATCTCTTTTTCGCTCATAACCGATGCTTCGGATCGAACCGACCTTTGTGGACGCAATTCAATGCCGGTATCGGATTTCTCTACTTTAGCGGCGTGAAAGGAAATATCA
>CAYGJM010000016.1:21697-22496 GCA_964350295.1 uncultured bacterium
AAATATCATGATGAAATTCCAAACGCCGGCTCTATCGGGGACATTTTTGAATCAGACGGGACAGGCTCCTTTCAAGAAGACCATTCGTTACAATAGAAGTCCCTTGTTTGAATATTTGGTGGGACATGATTGCTTTACTTGGATGAGCACGGCTCTTTCTTACCAGCATCAGGCGAACATAGCCATTGCCACTAAACCGACGCTCGGTTTAAATACGACGGGCAGTCGACGCGGCGCTTACAGTCAGTTGGCGGGTAATCTGGAAATCGATGCCATTATGGCCAAAGTATATTTCACGGTTCCCTATTCTTTGATAGGGCATGGCGTTCGAACCTCTCCTTATCTAGCCCTTGGGGTAGGACCCGTTTGGCAAAGCTGGACCGATTTGGTTATGAATAATACGGACATTATAAACCTGGCTCCGGCTGCAAGTTTTCAGAATGCTCCTTTCCGTTTCCGCAATAAGATATCGGCCAGTGCGGCTTGGATGTGCGACGTAGGTTTCCGATTTACCGGAGCTTATCCGAACAGCACCTTTTCGATCACTACCGGTTGTAAATACAACCAATGGGGACAAGCGAGAAATATCGGGAAGATATCTCAACAAGGGGCTACCGATTTCGGATTACACAATCCTTTCCGTATCAAGACTGTTTACTCCTTTGCTCCTTATTTGGGAGCTCAGTGGAACTTCTAAATTAAGAAGTATCGGGTAATAAAAAAGCCCTC
The DNA here is from genome assembly GCA_964350295.1 of uncultured bacterium. Lineage (GTDB taxonomy): Bacteria > Chlamydiota > Chlamydiia > Chlamydiales > JAAZZY01 > CAYGJM01. The sequence goes on from CAYGJM010000016.1 coordinate 22,427, forward strand.
TTGTCCTTCGGGGCAGGGGGGCTTTTTTTTATGAGGAAAAATCGCTAGGAATGACGGTAGTGAAATAATT
>CAYGJM010000017.1:0-17483 GCA_964350295.1 uncultured bacterium
GAAGTTATATTTTTTTCGGAAGAAGCGACTTCGGGCTTAGCTTCCTCAACGTAAGCGGGAGCGGGGGAAAGGTGCGGAGAATAATGAGCCGGTGAAGAAAAAGCACCTGCCGGGAAGGAAGGAACGGGCATCATTTCACCGGAAGGAGAAACTCTCTCCAGGGTTAGTTCGAAATCCCCCCTCTTGAGTTGAAATTTTTGCATCTTTCTTTCTTCGAAAGCATCTAATAATTCTTTTATTTCCTGTAATTCCACGCTAAATCCTCTGAATATATTCTGAACTTTTTGTGTCTACTTTAATAATGTCCCCTACTTCCACAAAAAGAGGAACCTGTACTTTGGCACCGGTTTCGAGAATGGCTACTTTCGTCGCATTCGAAACCGTAATTCTTTCCTTGGATTCTTCCGTTTTTGCGACCATAAGCTCTAAAAACTGAGGTAATTCTATGGAAAAAACGGTCTCTCCGTAAAAAATGGCCTTTACCTGAACTCCTTCTTTCAAAAAATCCACCTTTCTTTCGATTACCGAGGGCGGGACCAAAATGGTCTCCAGATTCTCGACGTCCAAAAAAAGATAGTTTTTATCCTCGGGATAAAGAAACTCCAACTCTCTTTCATCCAAAAATACTTCTTGAACGGCTTGATTCTGTTGAAAGTTTTTTTCCAAAACCGTCTCGTCAACGAGATTTCGGAGTTTCGTTTTAATAAAGGGAGGCCCCTTTGCCGAAACCTTTACGCTTGAATCGACGCGATAAAGTTCCCCGTCCAGGGAAATAATCATACCCGGAGTAATTTGTGTGTTATTGACCACCGTTAAACCTTTTTTTGTTCTTCATTATGCCATAAAACCGTCTTGGACACAAGAGGCTTTATTCTTCCCCTCTTAAGCGACGAACCCCCTCGGCCATACTCGTAAATTCAAATAGATAAGTTCCTGAAACCAAGGAATTAGCACCTGCATCCAAGCACTTTTTTGCCGTTACGTCGGTAATCCCCCCGTCCACCTGAATCCAAAGAGGATTCTCGTCCGTTTCCCCTCTCTTCGTTCTCATCCTAGCGCTCATTTCCTTAACGAGGGCTATTTTTTCCAAAACTTCTTCCATAAACGACTGTCCCCCGAAGCCGGGTCGAACGGTCATTAGTAAAATCAAGTCGGATAATTCCAAAAAAGGCAGAACCGAGGAAGCGGATGTTTCGGGACGAAAGGCCAACCCTGCCCGCATACCGCTTTTTCGGATGTAATTCAAGGTATCTTCAACGGCCTCGGTCGCTTCATAATGAAAGGTTATCCCGTCGGCTCCGGAGGCAGCCAGCCTTTCAATATAGTCAAAAGGATTATATACCATGATATGAACGTCCAAAAACAAGGAAGTCGCCTTCCGAATGGCTGCAACGGCACGAGGACCGAGGGTTAGGTTCGGCACGAAATGACCGTCCATGATATCGATATGTACGGCATCGGCCCCCGATTGCTCGATTCTTCGGGCTTCATCGGTCAGATGCCCGAAATCTCCGGACAAAATCGAAGGGGCAACCAAGATGTTTTTTTGTTTCATGCGATCCTCCGGCTTTCACCGAAGCGAGAGTAAAAAAGATCCTTCTTTCTTGTCAAGAATTCCCGTTTTATTTACATGAAGATAAGTATGACGAAAAAAACTTTGCAAGACGCTTCTTCTCCGTTTTCTCGCCGGATCTTTTTGGTTCGACACGGTGAAACGGCTTGGTCTCGAGAAAAAAAACACACGGGTCTTACCGATTTACCTCTCACGCCGGAGGGGGAAGAGCAAGCTAAAAGAACGAAAGAGCTTCTTCAACTTCCTTTTCGAGAGGTTTACACCAGCCCCTTACTGCGAGCGCGCCAAACCTGCGCATTGGCCGGGTTCGCCGATCGAGCCAAAATCCTTTCTTCCCTCGTTGAGTGGGATTACGGGGACTATGAAGGCAAAACCACGAAAGAGATTCGCACGGAGCATCCGGATTGGAATCTCTTTGACGACGGCCCCCCGGGAGGAGAAACTCTTCAAGAAATCTCCCTTCGAGCCGATTCGGCGATTTCGGAAGCCTGCAACGTACAGGGAGATGTTCTCCTTTTTCTGAGCGGTCACATCGCCCGCGTTTTGGCGGCCCGCTGGATCGGCCTTTCCGGAAGATGCGGAAAGCACCTGACTCTCGGAACGGCTTCCGTCAGCATCCTGGGTTACGAGCATGAGTGGCGTTGCATTTCTCTTTGGAACCGGAATCCTCTCTAAAATAAATTGCTTTTTAAGCATTACCTTTTTAAAATTTCGTCCTTTATTTAAAAAAATCCGAGTAAAACGAAGTTTTATGAGTACGATAACCTCTTCGGCACAAAAACAAAATCCGTCGGACATATTTCGGGTAGAGAATAGAGCGGCTTTCGGTGCTTCCCGCGATCTTTCATTAAGCACGAAAATAGCCAAACAGTTTCAGGCCTATTTTCCGAACGCTTTGCCCAAAACGCTGAATTGCTATCGAAATGTCCAAAAAAACTCGAAAGAGCCGAACTGGGTGGCCGCCCCCTATAATCTGTTTCCAACACAACAAGAAAACTTATTATCCCCATCTTTTTTAGTTATTTACGATAACCAAGAAATGGGTTTTTACCCGAAAGAAGGAGATCTTCTGGTGCAGAAGCTGGACTCTTTTGCCCCCTGCTCAACCCCGGTTTTACCCAAACCTACTTCTCGCTCGTACTTTTTCCGTCTATTCGCGGAAATAAAGACCGTCAAGAGTAAAAGCGTATACACATATACACAAGGGTTTTTTATTTTTTCTCCAATAAAAAAGTCCTGTTCGCAAAGTCAAATTCCCGCCGACCCATTCCCGTTCCTTCCGTCTCTTGCTCCACCTCAAGCGACGAAGAGAAAGACCTCGGAACTCGAACATTCCGAAGAAGCTTGCTCGCACAAACCTCCCCAACCCGGTATCTCGCAAGAGCTTACGGAATTGGAAGAGCTTCTCCGAGAACCCTTTGAACGAGCAGGCCTACCGATAGCGAACGAATATGATAGTTCTTGGAATTCTAAACTCATCGAAGAAGATCTTCAAAAATCATAAATGACCCCTTAACGGAGAATGCTATTTCATGACGACCCCCCCATCCGACATAAGTAACCCTTCTTTTTTTTATTACGAAGTAGTAAGAGATTCTTCCTCTAAAGCATTTTCTTCCTCCGCACTTTATAGGACTTTTTCTAGCTTCCTTAAGGGTATCCAGGGAAGCCTCCGTTTCTATATCGCTTGCTCGAATGCCCGGGACTTGGAAGAGTTAAAAAAAAGTAAGGATAATTCTCTTTCGCAAAGAGTTAGCTGGATTACCAAAGACATAAAGAATCAACCTGTAGTACCCGGATTAACGGAAAAACAACATATACGAACACAAGAAGTTGTCTATGTCCGGGAAGGAATACCCACCTCTCTTTCTCTACGAGATTGCCTCATTGAATTCAGCATCTCTTCGAACGGTCTTAACAAGCTCTCTTCTAAAGACCCCCGTAGCCGCTACACCTGGCAGGTCGTGCGAAAAGCAGAAATGCCTTTCAATCCCTCAGCCTCCCTATATTCCAGGAATTATATTCATCTACCCGCTCCCGTTCCCGTCCCGCTCGCCCCTCACGCCCCGGCCCGGTTGCCGACGGCATCCGGGCCGTCTCCGCGCGATGAAAAAGTAAGAACGGCCTCCGAGCTTGACGACCCTCTCGACCTTGATCCCGACCCTTTCGAGGAATTCATACGTTCTCTCGGTCCCGTGAATACCTCCCGAGAACTTTTCAAAGAACTTTGAAGAATTCAATTTTTTTATTGATCGGCAAAATTTTCTTCGAAAAAAATTGATTTTTAATTTATTTTTGGATAAAATAAGCTCTAAACGGCGGTATATCCATATGAAGAATGCATATCAATGGGGCCTCGGGCTCTTCTTAGGAATTTATCACTTGGCACTTTTCGTTGCCTTGCCTTTATATTTCGTCTTTTTCGGGGTTCCGTCGGCAACCATTATTCTATCCACGATCATTCTATTCTTTCTCACAGGCCTGAGCATTACGGCGGGATATCACCGGTATTACTCCCATAAGTCCTTTAAAACCAATAAAATAATCGAAGGATTCCTCTTGTTCTTCGGAACGATGTCCTTGCAAGGAAGTGCTTTACGTTGGTCTTTTGAGCACCGCCTCCATCATCGTTACGTAGACGGAGAGAACGACCCCTATTCCATCAAAAGAGGATTTTGGTACTCTCACTTTCTCTGGCTCTTTGACAATCCGAGACCGATCGAGGAAAAATGGGTACCTGATCTGATGCAAAACAAGCTCGTAATGTTTCAGTACAAATATTACGGCATCCTTTCCCTGGCCGTCAATGCCTTGGCCATCGTTTCATTCGGCCTCCTCTTCCATAGCTTTTTAGCCTCCTTTATCTTTATCGGCCTTCTCCGTATTTTCCTCCTTCATCACTTCACCTGGTTCATCAACTCCCTGGCTCATACGTGGGGCTCCCGAACCTTTTCGAAGGAACATACGGCCGTGGATAACTACCTGATCTCCCTGGTAACTTTCGGAGAGGGATACCATAACTATCACCACACTTTTTGTGCCGACTATCGAAACGGGATCAAATGGTATAACTTCGATCCGACGAAATGGTTAATTTGGACCCTTTCCAAATTAGGGTTGGCCAAACAACTGACGAAAGTAGAACCCTTTCGAAGAAAAAAGAAACAAATTCTCTATGACAAAGCCCTTCTTCTCGAAACGGTAAAAGGCCTCTTGGATACCAACCGAAAAAAAATGGAAGAGACCGTTTCTCTTCTTTCCACGCAACTAATCGACTCCTTATCCAAAATGAATCAACTTTCTTCTCTTTATAAAAAGGCCAAAAAATCAGCCCGAACAAAAGAAGGAAGAGGTTCTTCGGAAAAGATTTCTCAAATCAAAGAAGAGATTTCCGGCGCAAAAAAAGAATTAAATGCGCAGTGGAAAAAATGGTCCCTTCTGACAAAAGAGATTCTGTCGGGATCCAAAAAAAAATGGCAGACGCAATAATCCTGTACACGAAAAGATTCTTTGTGTTTATCTGCGAAATAAAACCATTTGTTTCGCTCGATGCTTCCGGAAGAAAAAAAGAACTCGCCGAGTCGCCCCTTCATCGGGGCGGCGGCAACAATCGTTGCCTGTCTTTGTAATGCCTCCATGACTCTTTGCGTTAAATCGATCGACCGAACGGTACCTGATCGGTCCATTGTTTTTTTTCGGTTTTTTACCGGTTTCGTCCTATTATCCCTTTATCTAATTAGCCGGCCGAAATATCGACCGCTTCGAGAAACCCTTCGAATCCAAGCCCTCCCTCCTTATATCGTTCGCACGACGGCCGGACTATCGGCCATGTATGCTTTTTTTTATACGATCAAACATTTGGAAGCCTCCCAAGCCGTTTTAATGGCCTATACTTCTCCCGTCTACATCCCCTTACTTTATTTTTTCTGGAGAGGCGTTCCCGTCCCTCGCAAAATTTTTATCGGCTTGCTCATCGGCTTTACCGGCATTTTCATCATCTTAAAACCGAATCTATATCAAGGATTTTCAACCGGTATCATCACCGGAATCCTTTCCGGAATTTTGATTGCCGTTTCCGTTATCTCCATGAGAATTTTAAGTAAAACCGAAAAAAATACCCTTCGAATCAATTTTTATTTTTTCGGAATATCCTCCCCGATAGCCTTATTGATTGCCGGTCCCTCTCTTTTCACCTCTTCTTATCCGATCAAGACCTGGGGACTACTTTTTTTGATCGGGATATTCGGAATGCTTTTTCAAATTCTCCTCACTTTTGCAACCGGCCGGGCAAAAGCAAGATATATCGGTATTTATCTTTATTTTTCGGTTATTTTTACGGCATTCGGGGAATGGCTATTCTTCAATCGTACCTTTCTGCAAAATATCATTCCGGGGACGATTTTAGTCATAGCCGGAGTTATTCTCATGACGATTACGGAAAGAAAACTAAATACGAAGAACTCCGATTTTTCCGATTAGCCGGAATCTACGCTCGATCCTCTCCGACGATTTTTTCCTCCCCTCCGCCCCAAAGTTCCATTCCTCTTTGAAGCACTTCACAAAATTCCTTCCTCTCTTCCTGCCATTCGCTATGAAAAATAAACCCGAGATAAAAAATACCGTCCACGTGAATCATCGTAGATATTAATTGAAAGCGAGAATACTTCAACCCTTCTAAAACTTTCTGCAAGTAATTCGAAAAACCGGAATTCCTCGCCGCTATGTAAGACAAAACATATTTCGGATGATAAAAAAAACGGATCAGATATCCTTCGGACTCCACTCGATCATCCTGCAACAGATCGAGAAAAACGGTAAAGGATATTTCTAATAAGTCCGGTGACAACATACTTCTTGCTATAACGGGGGTTAAGGAATAGAAAAAATTTTCCAGGAGAAGCTCATTATAATATTTCTTTGACTCGGTTTTCCGTTTCAAATGCAAAAAGGCCTCGGTTTCTTTGGCAATCATTCCTCCGTTATAGTCTCGGACTTCTCCCAAAATATGATACAATTCTTCCAAAATCGCCTTTCGAGCTTTATGAAGATCCAGCGAATGGTCCTTACGTAAAAAAGGACCTTTTTCAAGACGCACGTAAAAAACATTGGCTTGTTTGGAATATTTCTTCTTTAAATAACCGACGATTTTAATTTGATCCGGAACAAATTCATATTTGAACTTACTTTTCGTAAAAATTTCCTGTAGGGGGAAGTCGTCATTTTTAATGATACGCAGTAAAATAACGGTAAAAATAATATGATTATGCCCTTGCCTGTCAAAAGAAATAACAATCTGAGGAATATCTCCGGGAGAACGAAGCTGTCTGCTCAAATTTAAAATATTTTTCATAATTTCTTCTTCGTTTCGGGGCATGAAAATAGGATGCATTAATTGCTCGATGCTTCCTTTTATTTCTTCGGGGAGTTTTAGACGAAGAAGATTCATTTCCGCCCCGGTGAAGGGAAGCCCATTGATTTTTTCCGCTTCTAAATAAAGTGTTAAAGGCTCCTCTCCTCTTGATTTATAGGATAAAAAAGAATGTTGAACGGCTCTCGCCTGAGGAATGCAGGCCGTAAAAGATTTTATGATTTGCTTTTGGCCGAAACTTTCATTTTCTTTCAAATAATTTATGCCTATCAAAATTCCCAGTACCGACTTTCCCGAAACCCTCGTTTTCATTAGTTTGACTCTGACAAGCCTTTTTAGAGGAACGGCTTCTTTCGGTCCATGCAATGATTTTCGAAAAAGATACTGCCAACAAATAATACGCACCATATGTCGATATTCGCGAAGAACCTTAAAATCCTCTTGTGAAAAAACGAAAAAATGCTGCATTTCCGAAAATAAATCTCTATCGAAAAATCCCGGCTTTCGCGTGATCATGTTGATCACCGTTTCCTGTATCAAGTTAACTTTTTCATCGGGATTTAATCCCTTGGTCTCCAGAATGCGCATCCCTCGGTCGAAAGAACCGACCCCCAGCAAAATTTCATGAGCTAAAAGAGGGAGAGTTTTTTTTATCTCCCTCAAATCTTCCGACAATTCAATATCGATCAACATATTATTGATAATATAGATTTGTTCCGGATCGGTTTCAAAGAAAAAGTCACTGCTGAAAGACAAAGCTAAATTTAATTTTTTTCCGGGAACCAACCAGCGCGTAATCATATCATGAACGAATTTGCTCGCGTACATGCGATACTTATAAATACAGAGAAGCGATAGAGAGGAAGGAGCATCTTTGCCGAAAGACCAGGTAACGCTCGGAAAAGCTTTTTTCAGAAAAGTCGACCTTTCTTTTTCTTCGACGAGAGAATCGAAGGTATCATCGAGAATCGATGCCAAATTAAAGGCAATCATCCGTTTGTAAACGGACCTTTCCCTGCCGTCCGCCTCGGTCTCTCGACTGATACCGATGGCCGGAATTCTTCTTTCACGTGCGGAAAAGGGTTCGGAAAGGATCATGTTCCTCATATATCTTCTGCTTCGGGTTTCGTTTTCTTTTTGCCGAAATTTTCGTCCCCTCATCACCCTGATGAATAAACGAACGAACCGTTAAAGGAATATTATTTTTTTGTGCCAAAATAACCGACCTCGGGTGCAATATCGGACGAGCTCCCTTCATAAAATTCAATGCCCGACTATAGGATAGGTTTCGAAAAAGCAAAGCCTCGGGATTTTTTTTGGGATCTTCCTTATAAACCCCTCGGACATCTTTGTAAAATTCGACCCCTTCGGCTTCCAGCGCTATCCCCAAAGCAACGGCAGAGGTATCGGACCCGCCCCTTCCGAGAGTCGTGATATCCTTTTTCACGCTCACTCCCTGAAACCCGGCAACGATCACGATATCCCGAGCCTCCAAGGCTTCCGACAACCTTTGAGGCCGGAGATCGATAATACGGGCCGAGGAATGGTCGGTCGTCGTAATAATCCCCGATTGACTTCCGGTAAAACCGGCCGCTTGAATTCCCGCAACATCAAAAGCCATTGCCAATAAGGCCATACTGATTCTTTCTCCGACACTGATCAACATGTCGTATTCTCTTGTCGGAGGATGGGGATTCACGGCATTGGCCAACGAAATCAACTGGTCGGTCATATTCGACATGGCACTGACCACGATCACGATTTTATCAAAATCGCGCGATCTTTTCAAAACGATTTTGACAATGGAAGAAAAACTCTCCAAATCGGCAACGGCGGCCCCTCCGAACTTCATAACCAAAATTTTCATGATCAAAAAAGAAAATATACCCTTTCCAAACCTCGAAAAAGCTCCCCTCCGAAAAGACGATCGGAAGAGCGGCATTTTAAAGAAAATCTTTAATAAAAACAAATGTTTAATGAAAGTAATTTAATATTGCTTTTTTTCCGATCCATCCGATAATATTTTATTTCAAAAACTTCTCGCTAAGATTCAATAGATAGATAATCTAGCCCCTCTCCGAAAATCGCCGAGCGAACCGGCTTGGCAAGGGAGAATTTTACCGAGACAAACCCATAGTAAGGAGAGTTGATTAGAATGCCCACTCATTCAGAAGCCACTTTAAACGAGAATATTTTGGACGATGTTGACTACAGACAGGAAGATGCCGAAATTTTTAAACAATTACTCGACGGAATTGATAAATCCGAAGACCGCCCGGAAAATGATTTTGCCGTCGGTTCCCTGTTACAAGGAGATATTGTGGAAATCACGAAGGATTTCGTCGTCGTGGATGTCGGTTTAAAATCCGAAGGGCTTATCCCGATGCAGGAATTCACCGATCCGGATGAAATTCTTTTGGGGAATCGAGTGGAAGTTCTTCTGGAACAACCGGAAAATGACAGCGGGCAAATCGTACTTTCCAAGGAAAAAGCCGATCGACAAAAAAGATGGGAGTATATTCTCGAAAATTGCAAAGAGGGAAGCTTGATCAAAGGAAAAGTATGTCGTAAGGTCAAAGGCGGTTTGATGGTGGACATCGGCATGGAAGCCTTTCTTCCCGGCTCTCAAATCGATAACAAGAGAATTAAAAACCTCGATGATTACATCAATAAAACGTTAGATTTTAAAATATTAAAAATTAACGTTGAAAGAAAAAATATCGTTATTTCTCGAAGAGAGATTCTGGAAGAAGAAAAGGTCTCCAAAAAAGTCGAAATGCTTGAAAACATCGAGGTCGGCGAAGTTTATCCTGCGATCGTTAAAAACATTACCGATTTCGGGGTCTTCCTGGACTTGAACGGAATTGACGGTTTGCTTCACATTACCGACATGACTTGGAAGAGAATCAAGCATCCTTCCGAAATGGTTTCCGTCGGCCAAGAGCTTGAAGTAATGATTCTCAATATCGATCATGAAAAAGGTCGCGTAGCTCTCGGCCTCAAGCAGCGAGAACCCAACCCTTGGGAAGAAATCGAGAAGAAATACCCTCCCGGTACGAAGGTCAAAGGGACGATCGTTAATCTCCTCCCCTATGGAGCTTTCATAGAAATCGAAGACGGGATAGAGGGTTTGATTCACGTTTCCGAAATGTCTTGGGTAAAGAACATCACCGATCCGACCGAAGTCGTATCAAAGGGAGAAGAAGTGGAGGCCATCGTTCTTTCCATTCAAAAATCCGAAGGGAAAATTTCCTTGGGGATCAAACAAACCGAAAGAAACCCTTGGGAAGACGTGGAAGAGCGCTATCCCATCGGTGAGGTCGTGGAAACCGAAGTGCGTAACCTAACGAATTACGGTGCCTTCGTTGAATTGGAACCCGGTCTCGACGGGTTGATTCATATTTCCGATTTAAGCTGGACGAGAAAAATTTCCCATCCGACCGAAATTTTGAAAAAGGGACAAAAAGTAAAAGCAAAAATTCTCACCGTTGATAAAGAAAGCAAAAAAATCACTTTGGGAATTAAACAGTTAAATGAAAACCCCTGGGAAAACTTGGAAAGAGAGGTGCCCGTCGGTTCCAAAGTAACGGGCACCGTTACGAAGATTACGGCATTCGGAGCCTTCGTTGAATTAGAAAACGGCATGGAAGCTCTTATTCATGTCACCGAACTTTCCGATAAAGCATTCGGTAAAGTGGAAGAAGTTTTGAATAAAGGCGATCACGTTTCGGCGAAGGTCATTAAAATTGATCCCGAACATAAAAAAATCGCCTTATCCCTGAAGGATAGACCCGGGAGCGGTGATGACGACATCATAACGACTTCCTCGCGCAAAAAGGTCAAAAAATAAAGGGTGAGTAACTTTTTCGTCGGTATATAGTAGCGAGACTCTCTTTAAGAGAGTCTCTCGGGGTGAGTATACCTCGGTTTTTAACAATTTAAATCGGAGGCGGCGCCGTCTTTTCATAAAAAGATATTTTTGACGTGCCGTTAGTAACTAATGAATAAAGATCTTTTAGCAATTCTGGATTACTTGGATCGGGAGAAGGGAATTAAAAGAACGGTAGTATTAAAAGCTATCGAAGAAGCCCTTCATGCCGCGGCGGCAAAAAGCGTTAAAGGAGTTTCCGACGCCCGAATAGAAATTGATTATCAAACCGGATCCATTCACGTATACGGCAAGAAAACCGTCGTGGCAAAGGTGAAAAATCCGGAGAATGAAATTCTTCTTGAGGATGCTCGAGCCCTTGAACAAGACATCGAAGAAGGTGAAAGCCTTGAAGTTGAAATCACCCCGAAAGATTTCGGTCGAATTGCCGCTCAAACGGCCAGACAAATTATCAGCCAAAAATTGAGAGGGGCCGAAAGAGACGTTATTTATGAAGAATATCGCCATCGCGTCAACGAAATCGTATCCGGAACGGTAAAACATTTCGTGAGAGGAGCCGATATCATCGTTGATTTGGGGAAAGTAGATGCCCTGATGCCCATGAGGGAATACCCGAAAGTCGAACACTATCAAATCGGAGAAAAAGTAACGGCTCTTCTCATGGAAGTGCGCGAATCGGAAAACGGAGGAGGAGAAGTGATTTTAAGCCGCAGTTCTCCGGAGTTCGTTAAACAACTCTTTCACCAGGAAGTACCGGAATTAGATGACGGAACCATCAGCATTCTGCGTATCGTCCGAGAGGCGGGCTATCGAACGAAAATTAGCGTTCTTTCCAATGATTCCAAAGTCGATCCCGTCGGAGCCTGCGTCGGTATGCGGGGTGGACGGGTAAAAAACATCGTACGTGAATTGAATAACGAAAAGATCGATATCATTCCTTTTTCGAATGATCCGATCGAACTGCTGCAGAATGCTCTCTCCCCTATTGAAATCCGAAAGATCAATATCAATGAGAAAGATCGCATCGTGACTATCGTCGTCGACGACGACAATTTCCCTTCGGTCATCGGAAAAAAGGGGATGAATGCCCGTCTCAACGGAAGACTCATCGATGCTCAACTGGAAGTAAAAAGAATGAGCGAGTATAGGAAAGTGCAAGCTATCGAACAATACCAACTGGCCGAATCGACCGACCCGGAATTAGACGAACCTTTGGTTTTATCTTCCATGAACCGATTGATCGTCGAAAACCTAATTGATGCCGGTTACGACACAAAACGAAAAATTCTCCGAGGAACCTCCGAAGATATCGTAAAAGTTCCCGGAATGAATGAAACCATGCTGGATCGCATTATTCAGGAGATCAGAGAGAAGGGGACACAACATTGACCAAAAATTTAAAATTAAATATCAAAAACAAGCAACTGGCCGAGGCTTTAAATTTAGATAATCTAAAGAATAAGCTTCTTAAAAAGAAAGAAAAAGAAACGGATAAGCCTGCTTCCAAATCCAAGAAAACGACAAAACCCGTTTCGCCTCCGGATGACAAGCAAAATCTCCCCCTTCAAGAACCGACCGTTCCCCCGTCTCCGAAAGAAGAATTGAATAAAAATGCTCCGGCTAATGCCGAGGAGACGCCCTCCCTTCGAGAGAAAAAAGAGAAAAAGGGCCCGATCAAGTCCTCGGAAAAAAAAGAAACGGAAGGCTCTTTTTTCAATCTGGGAAAAACAAAGGCTTACCAAGATCTTCCGCCTTTGAAAAAAAGCTTGTCGCAACCTTCCGCCTTTGATTCTCGATCCGGAAGAGGCCTATCCTCCCCGGATGAAGGTTCTTGGCAACATAAGAGAAGAAAGAACCACAGAAAAATAAAGCCGATAACCGAAGACATGACCATTCGCCCCTCTTCCTTAAAGGTACGCCTGCCTATTTCCATTAAGGATCTTTCGGGAGCAATGAAAATCAAATCGGCCGATTTGATTGCAGTTCTTTTCAAGCAAGGGTTAACAATGACCCTTAATGATAAGCTCGATGATGAGACTTTGGTTGAGCTATTGGGCCATGAATTACATTGTACCATCACGATCGATACCGAAGAAAAAGAACGCGTTCGCATTACCGATAAAACCCTCCGCGAAGAGATCCTGGCCGCTCCGAAAGAAAAGCTCAAACAGAGACCTCCCGTCGTGACTTTTATGGGACATGTCGATCACGGCAAAACCAGTTTGATCGATGCCATTCGAAAATCGAATCGGGTTGCCTATGAAGCCGGAGCGATTACGCAGCATATCGGAGCCTTTCGTTGTCTGACTTCCCACGGACCGGTTACGATTTTGGACACTCCGGGCCATGAAGCATTCTCCGCGATGAGAAGTCGCGGAGCGGATGTTACCGACTTGGTCGTCTTGGTCATTGCCGGAGATGAGGGTATGAAAGACCAAACGATTGAAGCCCTGCAACAAGCCAAGGATGCCGGAGTAACGATCTTGGTAGCCCTAAACAAATGCGATAAGGAAGGTTTTAATCCCGATCCTATCTACAGAGCTCTGGCCGATCGAGAGCTCATTCCCGAGCAGTGGGGCGGATCAACGGTTATCGTGAATTGTTCCGCTAAAAGCGGAGAAGGCGTTGCCGACTTGATGGAATTGATTGCTCTGCAAGCCGAAGTATTGGAATTAAAGGCCGAGCCGAGCCGACGAGCTCGAGGAACCGTTTTAGAATCCGAAGTTCATAAGGGATTCGGAAACGTAGCCACCGTTTTGGTTCAAAACGGTACCTTGCGAATCGGCGATGCCCTTGTTTTCGATCATCACTACGGAAAGATCAAAACAATGATCAATGATTTGGGAACCCGATTGGAAGAAGCTTCTCCTTCCACTCCCGTGGAAATTACCGGAATTTCGGGACTTCCCGAAGCAGGAAGCGAATTTATCGTCGTCAAAAATGAGAAAGAAGCCAAGGATATTTCCGCCATCCGTTATGCCGAACATAAAGAAGAACGGCTAAATTACAGGAAAACTTTCTGATCGGCACATCCGAGAAAAAAGCCAAGGACTTGCTCCCGTTAATCGTCCGAGCCGACGTCCAGGGATCCTTGGAAGCCCTTATCCACTCCTTGAAAAAGATTCGATCGGATAAAATCGAAGTCGATATCGTCAGTCGAGGCATCGGCGAAGTTTCCGAGTCGGATATCCAAATGGCCAAAACATCGGGAGCCTGCATCATAGGATTTCATACGCGTATCGAGTCGCATGCCGAAGAGCTATTGAAAAACATCAATGTTCCCATTCGAATGCCCGAAATCATTTATGAAGCGGTAGATATCGTAAAAGAACTGATGATCGAAAAATTGGGAAAAGTAGGGAAAGAAGAACTCAAGGGACGAGCAGAAATCAAGGCCGTTTTCAAAGCCTCAAAATCGGGAAAAATTGCCGGTGTTTCCGTTTTAGAGGGAGTTATGACGCGCAATTCCCTTTGCCGCCTTATACGCGACGGAGAGGTCATCTGGAAAGGAAAAATCTCATCCATCCGAAGGGAAAAAGAGGAAGTCAAGGAAGTTAAAAAAGGTTTTGAGTGCGGGATCATTCCGGAAAATTGTCGCGATTTCGTCGAAGGAGATATCCTGGAAGCCTATGAAATCATCTACTTAACACAAGCCCTCTGAGGGAAAAAATGTCCGAAAAAAAAAGAATTGACCGGTTAAATTCCCTCGTTAAAGAAGTGCTTTCCGACGTGATTCGCTTCGATGTAAAAAATCCGTTAATCCATGAGTTATTAACGGTTACGAAAGTGGATATTTCGAAGGATCTTCATCATGCAAAAGTATATATCAGCATAATCGGAACACAAGCTGATAAGAATCAAAGTTTAAAAGCTCTTCAGTCGGCAGCCGGCTTTATCGCCGTTACGGCGTCGAAGAAGGTCGTTCTTCGTTACTTTCCCCAGCTTTCTTTTTATATCGACGATTCTTTGGAACATCAAATGCATATTCATGAACTTTTGGAAAAAGTGCACAAGGATCAACAATCTCCGGAATGACATCCCCGCCTGCTTGCGAAGGGATAGCCCTTCTGAATAAACCAAAAGGAAAAACTTCCTTTTTCCTTGTTCACTTGCTTCGAAAACTCACCGGAGTTCGCCGCATCGGTCATGCCGGAACTTTGGATCCCTTTGCAACGGGCGTAATGGTTCTGCTGATCGGCAAGTCCTATACCAAACAATCCGATTCCTTTTTACGATCGGAAAAAGAATATCGAGCACGACTTTTACTGGGTATCTCTACCGATTCCTATGATATCGACGGAGAAGTCACCTTTCGATCGACAAAAATCCCCGACTTTTCGGAAGTTGAAGGAGTCCTAAAAGAATTTGACGGGGAAATTTTTCAAATTCCCCCGATGTTTTCAGCGAAAAAAATAAACGGAAAGAAATTATATCTTTTAGCCAGAGAAGGGATAACGATCGAACGACAACCTCGAAAGGTAAGCATTCGAATCACCTCTCTTACCTATGACTATCCCTTTTTAGAATTTACCGTTTCCTGTTCGGCCGGAACCTATATCCGCTCGTTGGCCGATGATATCGGCAAACGACTGGGATGCGGAGCCCATCTCGTCGAACTCACCCGGACTCGATCCGGATCCTTTACCTTGGACCTATGTCAAGACATCGAAACCCTTGACTCCGAAAACCTGAAAATCATCGATCAGGCTTTTTAATCCGGCAAAACCTCTTTTTTAACGGAAGCTTCCCTGTCAACGATTCGTTTGCTCGGCAGCGTACGAAATACGATATCCCAAAACGGAGAAGAGACGCCATAAGCCTTTTCTTCCCCCTGATAATGGTGCTTTTGATGATGTACCCATAATTTTTTTAATAAGGGAGGCGCCTTCGAAGAGTGAATCCGAAAATGAGTAAAGGCATAGCAAAGATATCCGAACATAAAACCCGGTAAGAAAACAAATACCGACGTGCGCAAAATAAGATAAAATACGCCGAAGAAAAAAGTGATGAATAAGCCGGCCGGAACGGGAGGCATAAATAAGCGATAAAAATCATTCGGATAGTCATGATGAATTCCGTGCATCGTATAAGAAATCTTTTTTGCCGGTTTGAAAAAAGTCCCCTTCATGTGAAAAAAATAACGATGCAATAGATATTCGGCCAGAGTCCACAAGAAAAATCCTGACATAAATAGTCCGATAATATTCAAAGCACCCGAAACGAAGTGCATTTTGTAGTTCACGACCAGAAAAGAAAGGATAAAGAATAAATTATAGGTAACGGCTATTGCCGGATGCACCCGCGTTAATTTTTCCAGTACTCCGCTCTTAAATAATCGGCCCGTTTTTCCCTGTTTTTTTTCCATAGGAACGTTTTCTCCCGTTATTTCCCCCATAAGGTTCTGATACAAAATCTAATCGATTTTCACAAAGTTTTTTTTTAATTCTTTGAAAATCAAAAGGTCCCATGTTTTTCCTCTTCGCAAGAAGATAAAAACTTGCGCATTCGGAAAAGGTTTGTTACAAAGGACAAAAAGAACAAGAGAGGACGAATCATGGAATTAGGAATGATCGGATTGGGAAGAATGGGTGCTAATTTGGTTCGCCGTCTCCTGAAAGAAAAACACGCCTGTTTCGTATTCGACACTGCTGCGGAACACGTCTCCTCCTTGGAAAAGGAAGGAGCTATAGGATGCGCTTCCCCGAAAGAAATGCTTGAAAAAATGAAACGGCCGGCAGCCCTCTGGCTGATGGTCCCGGCCGGACTTACCGATAAGGTAATCGATGAAATTACGCCCCACCTGCAAAAAGATGATATCCTTATTGACGGAGGAAATTCTTATTTCAGGGATGATCGGAGACGATATGCCTCTCTTAAGGAAAAGGGTATCCGTTACGTAGATTGCGGAACTTCCGGGGGAGTTTGGGGATTGGATAGAGGGTACTGCCTGATGATCGGGGGAGATAAGGATACCGTTACTTATTTAGACCCCGTTTTCAAAACGATCGCCCCCGGAAAAGGATCGGTCCCCCCCACGAAAGGGAGGGAAAAATATAAGGATACGGCCCAGGAAGGATATCTGCATTGCGGCCCTTCGGGAGCCGGTCACTTCGTAAAAATGGTGCATAACGGCATTGAATACGGAGTGATGGCCGCTTATGCCGAAGGTTTAAATATTCTCAAAGGAGCCGATTGCGATACGAAATCAGGTCCGACGGATGCCGAGACCGCTCCCGGGATGCACGGCGACCTGGACTATACCATTGACGTGGCTGCCGTTGCCGAAGTCTGGAGGAGAGGAAGCGTCATCGGCTCCTGGCTATTAGATCTTACCGCCCAAGCCCTGGCCGCCAATCCCGACCTCTCTGAATTTTCCGGAAAGGTCTCCGACTCCGGAGAAGGGCGTTGGACCGTTATGGCAGCCATCGAAGAGGCCGTATCGGCCGAAGTGCTCTCTTCGGCTCTTTTCCAGCGATTCCGATCCCGCAAGGAAAGCACTTTTGCCGATAAAGTCTGTTCGGCCATGCGTTATATGTTCGGCGGACATGAAGAAAAAAAATCCTAACGGAGCTCCCATGAATGCATCGGATGACAAAAAAAATGAAATCCCCGTTCCGGTACCTGGCCTGGTGGTTATTTTCGGTGCTTTGGGG
>CAYGJM010000017.1:17493-18476 GCA_964350295.1 uncultured bacterium
GGACCTGACGAAAAGGCTTTTAATGCCGGCTATTTGCAATCTTTTTTCTCACGGAGCTCTACCTGAAAAATTTGCCGTCATCGGTGCTGCCAAAGATCCGTTGAATGATGATTCCTTCCGAGACCATTTGGGAAAAAACATACAAGAATTACATCCCGATTCGGATCCGGAGATATTTAAAAAATTGGCAAAAAATCTGTATTACATCTCAGGATCTTTTGAAGAAAATCATTTCTATGAAGACATACGCCGTAAAATTGACGACTTGGACAAACAATACGCCGTGAAAGCCGATATTTTGTTTTATCTGGCTACCTCCCCCTCTTTTTTCGGTCCCATAGCGGATAAACTCGGAGAACTCGGATTTTCGAAGATGCCCGATAGAAAAACCAAAATTATTCTGGAAAAGCCTTTCGGAAGAGACTTGCAAAGTGCGCGGGATCTCAACAGCTCCCTACACGCTCGATGGACCGAGGAGCAAATCTGGCGTATCGACCACTATCTGGGCAAAGAAACCGTTCAAAATCTCCTCGCCTTTCGATTCGGAAACGGCATCTTCGAACCGATCTGGAACAGAAATTATATTCGCTACGTACAGATCACGATCGCCGAAAGTGTCGGCGTGGAAAAAAGAGGGGGATACTACGACGGTGCCGGAGCCCTTCGCGATATGTTTCAAAACCATATTCTCCAAATTCTCAGCTATATCGCCATGGAGCCTCCGAGTTCCTTTCAGGCCGAAACGATCCGCAACCTGAAAATAGCCGTTTTAGATGCGATCACCCCTTTCCCAAAAGAAGAAATCGATTCTTCCGTTATTCGAGGTCAATACGGGGAAGGAACAAGAGAAGGCAAGACCCTTCCGGCTTACCGCAAGGAAGAAGGAGTAGACCCGCATTCGAATACGGAGACTTTTCTGGCCTGCAAACTCTTCATCGATAACTGGAGATGGGCCGGGGTCCCCTTTTACGTCCGAACGGGAA
>CAYGJM010000017.1:18486-21046 GCA_964350295.1 uncultured bacterium
TCGCAAATCATTATTCACTTCAGCAGGTCTCCCAAAAAACTGTTTGAGATAGAACCTTCCGATGAGGTTTCCTCCAACGAGCTTCGTTTCTTTCTCCAACCGGAACAGGGAATTTCTCTCCTGTTAAAAGCCAAAACCCCGGGGAAGGGCATGGTCCTGCAACCGGTAAAAATGAATTTTTCCTACCGGGAATCTTTCGGAAATAAAAGCGGAAATAAAACGACCGGATATGAAATTCTTCTCTATGACGCCATGATGAATGATCCGACTTTATTTTCCCGAGCCGATCTGATCGAACGAGCTTGGGAAATCACCCAGCCCATTCTGGATAATTGGGCAACAAATCCCCCGAAAGACTTTCCGAATTATCCGGCCGGTTCCGAAGGACCGGAGGAAGCCTTTCGACTGATCGAGAAAGATGATCACCACTGGAGAAACTTTTAAGCCCTTCATTCCGAAAAGGGTTTTACGGAAAAAAAACATAACTTACTGAAACTCTTCCCTTCCGAAAATATTAAACATAACTCTCTTATTATAATAATTTTATATTTTTCTAAAAAAGATTGTTTTAATAAAAAAACTCCGGCAATAATCAGGGATAGAGAGGGGAAACTTCCTCGGAGTAGAAATGCCTAAAAATAAAAAAACGAATAAAAACACTACAACTATCCGGAGGTGAGGAGAGTATGTCGGGAAGAAAATCTAAAAAATGCGGCTTATTCTTTTATAAAAAGCACGGGAAAAAAAGTTCCAAAAGAAAGATGCCTCATAGCAAGCATGTGATGATCATCGATTTTTTCGAGTAATCCGAAGGGGAGCGTTCGCTCCCCTTTCTCAGTGATGCAAAAATACGATAACGTCGCCGTCCTTAACGATATAATCCTTGCCTTCAACCGCCAATAATCCTTTTTCTTTGGCAGCTGCCCTCGAACCGCAAGCCATAAAGTTTTCATAAGTCACGACCTCGGCTCGAATAAACCCCCTTTGCAAATCCGAATGGATCTTTCCCGCAGCTATCGGTGCCGTTACCCCCTTTCGAATCGTCCAGGCCCGGGTCTCTTCTTCTCCCGTCGTAATAAAAACGATCAACCCCAAAAGTGCAAAGGAAGAACGAATCAATCGATCCAAACCGCTCTCTTCCATTCCCAAGCTGCTCAGCATCTCTTCTCGATCCTCCTCCGGCAAAAGGGCGATTTCGGATTCGAGTTTAGCACAGACCGGAAGAACTTCACTTCCTTCTTTCTCCGCATAAGCCTTTACCCGTCTGACATACTCATTGTCATAATCGGGTATTTCGGCTTCGGAAACATTGGCTACGTACAAGGTTTTCTTAAGGGTCAAAAAGGGGTAAAGATCCAAAACCTCCCGTTCGGCTTCGGTAAAAGAAGCGGTCCGCAACGACCTATTTTCATTCAAAACGGCTATCGCTTTTTTCAATATATCGGCCCGTCCCTGCAGTTCCCGATCCCCTCGAGCTTGTTTTTCCAATTTCGACAGAATATTTTCGGCCATCTGCAAATCGGCCAAAATAAGCTCCAAACGAATGACCTCAATATCTTCGACGGGATCAACCTTTCCCGAAACGTGGATGACATTCGGATCATCAAAGCAACGAACGACATGCAAAATGGTGTCGACCTCCCGAATATTGGCCAAAAATTTATTGCCCAAGCCCTCCCCTTTCGAAGCTCCGGCCACCAATCCCGCAATGTCAATGAACTTCATACAGGCATAAATCACCTTTTGACTGTGAGAAATTTCCGAAAGGCGATCCAATCTCTTATCTTTGATTTCCACGATCCCGACATTCGGATCGATCGTGCAAAAAGGGTAATTTTCCGCAGAGGCCTCTTTGGCCGTAAGAGCATTAAAAAGAGTAGATTTTCCGACGTTCGGAAGGCCTACGATGCCGCATGCCGGTGAAGACATAGAAATATTTCCTCCTAATTTAGCGGGGAATAATGATGGAAAAACCATTAAAACTCAATAAAAACGAATGCCTGTCCCCCTATCCTGACTTCAAAAGGAATCTCTCCCCATGCAAATCACACTCACTCTCCTATCAACCACATAAAAACCTTGACATTTTTTCAAAATAAAGCTAAAATTGACTTGTGGTTCAGAAATTTAGGGATTTATTTTATGAAAAGCTCTTTTCTCAACATAATGCTTCCGAACGGGGACGTTCCTTCTCTTGACTCTCTTCTCCTTCACGGAGGAGGAGGCGGCAACTTTCCGAAATTCTACCCCGGAAGAGGCTCCTTGCCCCATGAATTGCTTCCTTCCGAGCTTCTCGAACGAATTTACTCTCTTTAACGATCTCTTTCGTGTGGCTACCGCTTTTTTCGAAGAACAGGTCCAATTAAGTACCTCCCTGCTACCGCCTATTCCCTCGGCAAAAGACTCTTCTAAAGACTCTTTCTCCGTCCGGATCGAAGACTTCCTCCTTCCGACCGTTTTCCCCGAACAAACCTTCACGGTCTATCCCGTCGGGGAAGCCTCGGCGGCAATCCCCGACGAAAACATACCGCCCTTATGGGCTCTTGCTCTTTCTTCTCTC
>CAYGJM010000018.1:0-20833 GCA_964350295.1 uncultured bacterium
CATCCGAGCATAAGGGGAAGCGTGGAGAGGGCCGTTACGCGGGCGCCGACTCCCGTTGAAGCGCGAAGAACATTCACGTCAAAAGGTTTAAGAGAAAGGGAACCGGCATCGACGAAAACGAAGAGGTCGATTCCGGGCAGCAGATTAAACAAGAATTCCTGACTTAACAAAGCGGCCGAGATTCCCCCCTGCGGTTCGCCGGGACGATTTTTAAATTGCGGACCGATGGCATAAGGTCGGTAGCCTCGGACGGACGAAACGTCTCCGACCAGATAAAAACGTTCTCCCATCGGAACGGAGTCGGGCTTTGTTTTGGAAACCGGTATGATGAAGTCGAAGTCGACTCTCGTTTTGGAGATCAGCCGTTTCGTGAAGGGGATATAGTAGGCGTTATTGTAGTTGAACTGGAAGAAAAAGAAGTTTCCTCCCACTCCGGCGTACTCGCATCGGAGATCGGAGGCAAAACCTCGAGTGGCTCGGTAAGGGTTATTCGTCGAATTGTAGAGAAAGGAAAAACCGACGGCCGACACGACACCGTTATTATCTTCTTGTCGAAAGAGAGGTTCGGGAGAACCTGCATCGACATGAAGGTGGAGATTTCTCATTCGATAATAAAGGCTGGCGTTCAGAAAGGCGTTAAAGGGATAAAAGGTATGTACGTTCGTCGTAAAGGATTCCAGACTGTAATTATTCGACTGCATCCGGTTGAAGTTTTTATCCAGGTTTACGCCGAGTGTCCAGGGGGTGTCCAAAACGTAGGGTTTTGTCCAGTTCAACGAATAATCGTTTAATTTGGTTCCCAAACCCGTTTTGATTCGTAAGTATTCCCCTCCCCCGCGAAGAGCCGAAATGCCCTGTGCCGGAATGTCGAATAAACCGCCCAGATTAAAGTTCTTTTCGGTGAGTTCCAAGCCTCCGAATACGTTATCAACGCTGCTGAATCCGAAGAAAATTCCCATATTTCCGGTAGAAGTTTCCTCCACTTCGATATTCACGTCTCGAACGGAAGCTTTGACGTGATCGAGCGAAGAGGAAGGGGAGGCATAGACGTTGACGTGTTTATAATAACCGATGTTTTCCAAGCGCTTTTGCGTGGCTTCCAAACGATTGCTGTCGAACGTATTGCCGGGTTCCAAAAGAGTCTCGTGAAGAATTACTTTGGATTTCGTTCGATAGTTGCCCAAAATTTTTATCAGGCCCACCTTATAGGGAGAACCTTCGTCGATTTTAAAGGAAACGGTATACAGATTTTTATCCGGATCGAGATGCAAGTGGTAACTGACGGTGGCGTCGATGAAGCCTTCCGCTCCGTAGAAATCGGTGATTCCGGATACGGTTTCCTGAAGTTGTTGCGGAGAATAGGGGGCACCTTTTTTTACCGAAATCAAATTCCGGATGGCTTCATCGTTAACATGTCCGTTTCCTTCGAAAGAAACGTCGCCGAAAGCGTAGCGCTCTCCCTTGTCGGCCTTTAAGGTAATGTAAATGCGACTTTTTTGTATCGTTTCCCGAACCTCGATTTCCACTTTGGCATTGGCAAAACCTTCATCTCTTAAAAAACGAAGAATCTCCATTTTATCATAATCGATCAGTTCTTCATGATAAATACCCCGATGCGTATACCAAGCCAACAGGACGTTATAAGGCTTAATGTGCATCTTCTCTTCCAAGCGAGCCTTTTCCTCTTTCGTAAAGCCTTCGAAAATGACTTTTTTGATCAATCCGGATCGTCCTTCGTTGATATCGATTTCGACGGTAACCCCGTTCGAGAAGGGGTCGCTGATTAATCGATAGGTCAGAAGGGCTTCAAAGAAGCCTTTTTTGACGTAGAATTCTTTCAAATTACGGAAAGACTTGTTGAAAGACTGACGATTGAATAACGTGCCGGCTTGTACGCCGAGTTCTTTTTCCAGTTTTTTCTTTCGGAAGTGAAAGTCTCCTTTCCAAACGATAGCTTTAATGATAGGGCGCATTCGGATCTTTAAATTCACGTAGACTTCGTCGTTTTGCAGTCGAATCGTCGGATCGACGCGATCGTAATCTTTGGAGAGGGTTTTTAGGTCTTGATCGAAGAGATCCTGAGAAAAAGGGCTGCCTGCTCTCGTCTTCAGTTTGTGTTCGATCGCTTCGGTATCGAAAACCGAGTCTTGCGGAAGATCTTTCGCTTCTATTTCTATGCGAGCGACTCTTTTATTTTCATATTCTTCTTCGACGGCATGGAGCGAGAAGGCGGGGAAGAGGACAAGAGAGAGAAGAAGAATAAATTTCGACATGTGATAACGGTAAAAGTGATGTTTTAAGGAGGGGTATGCTAAAAAATTAACACTAAAATTACAAGCTAAAAGCCGAGTCTTCCGGTAAAAGCTTTGGATAACGTGCTGCCGTCAATATATTCGAAAGAGCTGCCGACGGGTATCCCGAAGGCCAATCGAGATATTTTTCCGGGAAAGGAAGAAAGCTCTTTTTTCATAAAGAGGGTGGTGGCATCTCCTTCGATCGTCGAATCGAGGGCCAGAACGATTTCTTCGAATGTTCCCGAGGCAATTCGTTCCTTTAAGGCGTCGATACGCAAGGAAGAAGTGTCAAAACCGTACATCGGTGAAATTACCCCTCCGAGGACGTGATAGACTCCGCGAAAAGACCCGGTTTCTTCCAAGGAAAAGACATCCTTGGGGTGGGCCACGATACAGAGGAGTCGTTGGTTTCTTCCGGGATCATTACAATAAAAACACCGGTTTTCCGCAGAAATGGCTCCGCACTCCCGACAAAAGGAAATATTTTTTTTCAGTTCGGAGAGGGTTGTTCCGAAGGCTTCCAATTCCTTCTCTTCCCAAGAAAGGAGGCGAAAGGCAAAACGTTCCGCACTTTTTTGCCCGACGCCCGGGAGTTTTCTTAGGTGTTCCATTAAATTTTTGAAAGCTTTAGGAAAGTGCATGGCCAAAACCGAGGTTCATGAAAAAAAACTGTTCAATCAATCCGAATGCATATACCATACCCCAGAATTTTTTTGTAAAAATATGCCGGTCGTCATCGTATTAGGAATTCAGTGGGGAGATGAAGGAAAGGGGAAGATCGTCGACCTTCTCTCCGAAAAGGCCGACGCAATCGTTCGCGCCCAGGGCGGGCATAACGCGGGACATACCGTCGTCGCGGGTAGTCGAGAGTTTAAATTGCATCTGATTCCCTGCGGCATCCTGCATGCTCACACGCACTGTTTTATTGGCTCGGGGGTTGTCGTTGACACGGAGACTTTTTGTCGGGAAATAGACGAGTTGTCGCAAGCCGGCATCGAGGCTTCCGGCAGGTTGGAACTATCGGAAGCGGCCCACCTGATTCTCCCCTATCATAAAGCTTTGGATCGCTGTCAGGAGATCGCCAAAGGGAAAAAGTCTTTGGGTACGACTCTTTCGGGAATCGGCCCTTGTTATGCGGACAAAATCAATCGAATCGGAATACGAGTCGGCGAATTAAGGGATTTATCGGTTTTTCGGGAAAGGTTGGAAGAAAACGTCCGTTATCACAATGCCGTGATCGAAAAAGTCTACGGACAACCTCCGTTGGATGCGGAAGGGATTTTTCAAGATCTTCTTCCTTATGCGGAAAAAATGCTTCCTTACGTTTGCTCTCGGGAAGATTGGTCTTTATATGATCGGATGCGAGAGGGGAAGACCGTTCTTTTGGAAGGCGCGCAGGGCGTCTTTCTGGATATCGGATCGGGGACGTATCCGTACGTCACTTCTTCTTCAACGATTGCGGGGGGAATTTGTGCGGGTGCGGAAGTGGGACCCGGCCGGATTGATCACATTCTCGGAGCGGTGAAAGCTTATACCACGCGTGTCGGGGAAGGACCGATGCCCACCCGATTCGATGGAGTCGAGGGTTTTCCCGAGCAAGTCGAAGCCAGGGAATTGGGAACGACGACCGGTCGCGTACGCAATATGGGCTGGCTCGATATGGTGATGGTTCGAGAGGCCGTCGAGACGAACGGCGTTACGGCTCTTGCCTTAACCAAACTCGATATTTTAGATTTCGTTCCGGTCATTCGCGTATGCATCGGCTATCGAATCGACGGAAGAACGTATCGCAGAATGCCTCGAGATCTTTCTCTTTTAGACCGCGCCGTTCCCATTTATGAAGAAACGGAAGGTTGGATGACCCGTACTTCGGGGATCACCGCATACGGGGAGCTTCCCGAGAAAGCCAAAGCCTATATTGAAAAAATAGAAAAAGTGTCCGGATGTCCCGTAGTCTTGGTTTCCGTAGGAGCGGCTCGGGAGCAGACGATTTGGAAAAACGAGCCTTACCGTTTATGACCGTAAAACTTCGAGAGAGGAGGGAAACTTATTTTCCGGCCCTCGAAAAAGGAAAAATTCCGGAACATGTTGCTTTTATCATGGACGGCAATCGGAGATGGGCCCGCAATCGGGACTTGCCGGTCCGCTTCGGTTATATCAAAGGAGCCGAGCGGTTAAAGGAGGTTATTCGCTCCTGTATGGATTTGGGAGTGAAGACGGTAACGGCTTTTGCTTTTTCCACCGAAAATAAGAGGAGATCGCCGGAAGAAATTTCGGTGATCTTGCATGTCTTAACGCATTACTTGGTTTCCGAAAGGGAAGATATGCAAAAAAACGGTATTCGTTTCGAAACCATAGGCAACATCGAGACTTTTCCGAAGGAGGTATCGGAGGAAATCCGTTTAACGAAGGAGATGACGAAAGGGGGAGAGGTTTTTACGTTGATTTTAGCCTTAAACTACGGGGGAAGAGATGAAATCGTGCGGGCGGTCACGCATATTTTGCGGGATTTTAGGGAAAATAAATTTTCCGATGCCGATCTTTCCGAAGAGTTAATCGGTCGTTATCTGGATACGGCATCTTATTCCGATCCCGAACTTTTGATTCGAACATCCGGAGAATTTCGATTGAGTAATTTTTTACTGTGGCAGCTTTCTTATACGGAAATTTCCGTAGTTCCCACTCTTTGGCCCGATTTCGATACGGGAAATTTGTATCGAGTGATCGATGAGTTTCAAAAAAGAGAAGTTCGAAGAGGTCTTTAGAATGAAAGATTTAAAAATTAGACTTTTAATCAGTGTTTTTATGGTCACCCTTCTTTTTGCGGTTGTCTATTTTTCCGATTCGCTACTGCCTTCTCTCTGTTTTCTGTTGATCGTCATGGTCGTTACCGGTACGGCTCTTTGGGAATTTTATCAATTGTGCGCTAAAAAAGAAATGGCTCCCGAGGTTTCGATAGGGGTAGGAGCGGCTTTGTGTTACGGAGCGGCGACTTATCTTACTCTTTTACGGGGAGCCCCTCCCTTTCTTCCTTTGGCGGTGACGGGAGCTTTTTTATTCATTCTTTTTGTAAAGCAGTTGTTCTTTCCCGAAAAAATTCTGTTGAGTTTGGCTTCTACTTTTTTCGGTTTTTTTTATATTGCGGTGCCGCTTGCCTTTTTTTTAAAAATCAATTACTTCCCCATTTGGGGAAAATGGTGTATTCTGTTCGTCATCGTCGTCACGAAGGCATCCGACGTGGGGGGCTATTTCATCGGAAAAACTTTCGGCAGAAAGGCTTTGGCACCGAAAATCAGTCCCGGAAAAACCCGGGAAGGTTTTTGGGGAGGGATGTTATTTTCCTGTGCGGCCAGTTTCGCACTGATTTTTTTTGTCAGAAGCCCCATCCGTTCTTTGCACGGTGCCGCCTTGTATGCCTTGCTTCTCGGTATTTTAATTTCCGTTTTCGGTCAGCTCGGCGATTTGAGCGAATCCTTACTGAAAAGGGATGCGGGCGTTAAGGATAGCAATCGGTTAAAAGGTTTCGGCGGTTTATTGGACATGACCGATTCCTTGCTTTTTACGACTCCTTTGTTTTATTTATTTTTATCGAACGGAATGTTTGCATGATTATTGTCATAGACGGTCCCTCGGGATCCGGAAAAAGTACGATGGCCAGGGAATTGGCAAAAAAATTGAAACTCATTTATTTCGATACGGGGGCCATGTATCGGGCCTGTTGTTGGTTTTTTTTGGCAAATCGCATTTCTCCGGATGATCCGGAAAAAATGAAAGAGGTATTGGATCGCATTCGATTGGAAATCAAAATGGAAAAAGACGGAACGAAGTCTTTTTGGGTGAATGATACCGACGTGACCAAGGAAATCAGAAGTCCCGAAGTAACCCGAAACGTATCGAAAGTTTCGGCTTATCCGTTCATTCGCGAATATCTGGTCTCCTTGCAGCGCGGGTTCGGGAAGGATAAGAATGCCGTTTTTGAGGGAAGAGATATGGGAACGGTCGTTTTCCCCGAGGCAGACGTGAAATTCTTTTTAAAGGCCGATCCCGTCGTTCGTGCTCGGAGAAGGTATTTGGAATTGACGCGACTCTATCCGGAAGAGGTATTTAGCGAAGAACGAATTTTGGAAGAAATCCGCGTTCGCGACCATTATGATTCAACCCGGGAGCATTCTCCCTTGCGACAGGCTCCCGATGCCGTTTTGATCGATACCTCTTGCGTAACGATCGAAGAGGTTTTGAAGGAAATGGAAAAAGTGGTTCGGAGGATAACGCATGCCGAGTGATTTATTTTATCGCGCATCTCGCAAATTGGTCGATTGGTTCTTCCGGATCTTCTATCGCTACGAAATCTACGGCAAGGAGCACTTCCCGAAGGGAAAGGCGATTATAGCCGGGAACCACGTCTCTTATTTCGATCCCCCCTTCATCGGCGTAGCCGCTCCCGAAGTCATTCATTACTTTGCAAGGCCTTCTCTTTTCGATAAACCGGTATTGGGATTTCTTTTGCGATCGTATAACGTTCATCCCTTGCCCCCCGATAGTCCGACGGGTGCCATAAAATTGGTTTCGGAATTATTGAAAAAAGGTTATAAAACGGTCATTTTCCCCGAAGGGACGCGATCTTATGAAGATCGGATCACCGATCCGAAGTACGGCGTGGCAATGATCGCTCAGCGCAGCGAAAGTCCGATCGTTCCCGCCTATGTCGGGGGAGCCTATGAAATTTGGAATCGTCGACGCAAATGGCCGAAACTCACCGGAAAGCTTATTTGCGTTTTCGGCTCCCCCCTGCCGATCGAAAAATATCGGGGAATGGATAAAAAAGAAGCCCAAAAAGCCCTTTTAGCCGATTGGCAAAAAGCGGTCGAGGGGCTCAGATGCTGGTATGAGGAGGGAGCCGTCGGCTCCCCTCCGTAATCATAAATAATAAGGAGAATAAAGAGATGAGCGATTTAATCAAGAAGTTGGAAGGAAAGGATTTTAAGGAGACGGTAGCCAAGGGGATGACTTTGGTGGATTGCTATGCCGAATGGTGTGCACCTTGCCGGATGTTGACGCCCGTATTGGAAGAGTTGGCGCATGATATGAGCGGAAAGGTTCATTTCTGCAAACTGGATATCGATAAGGCACGCGAGGTGGCTTCGGAGCTGCAGGTTACTTCGGTTCCCACGCTCGTTTTATTTAAGGACGGTCGCGAAGTGAATCGAACCGTCGGACTGAAAGATGCCGAGAGCTTGAAGGAATTCATTGAGGAAGGCATGTAGTATGTCTTTGGTCGCCCTGATTGCCGGAGAGGGGGCCCTTCCCTATAAAATTATTGAAGAATTAAAGGCGGAAGGGAAAAAAATATTGCTTTTGGGAGTCAGGGGGATCACGCCCGAGGAACTCGAATCCGTTGCGGATCGGGTGACTTGGGGCAGCTTTATGCAGGTCGGAAAGGCGAGAAAGGCTTGTTTGCGTTATCGGGTGCGGGAAGTCGTTATGGCCGGTCGGATTCTGCATCGGAATATCTTTTCTCTTTCCCTGTTGAAGATGGATTGGCTTACCATTCGGATGGTCCTCTCCCTGAAAGATTTTCGTGCCAATACGATTTGCGATAAAATGATTGAAACATTCGGAAAAAAGGGGCTTTCCTTCTTGAAAACAACGGATATTCTGAAACGTTACGTTCCCCCGCAGGGGGTATTGACTCGTCGCAAACCCGGAAGAAAGATTTTGGAAGACATCGACTTCGGCAGGAAGATCGCTCAAGAGATGGGTCGGCTGGATGTCGGTCAAACCGTCGTCATAAAGAACAAATCGATCGTTGCCGTTGAGGCGATGGAGGGAACCGACCGGTGTTTACAAAGAGCGGGAGAGATTGCCGGGGAAAATTGCGTCGTGGTAAAAATGGCCAAGCCGGGGCAGGATATGCGTTATGACGTTCCCGTCATCGGTTTGAATACGCTCGAAAAATTAGTGAAAATCAAAGCGGCCGCCTTGGCCGTGGAAGCCGGAAAAACGTTGATGATCGATCCGGAGCTCATCTCTTTTGCCGATCGAAACGGCATCATTATCGTTTCCGTCTCTTCTTAACTTTGTAAATTTATTTTAAACAAAAGATTAATTTTAATTTAATAAAACTTGAATGATATGGTCTTTTGTTGTGTAATACATCCTTGAAATTTAACCTTTATACAAGGAGATGGTTTTATGACAACACCGGTACAAAGTTTGGTCTCGGTTTATCCCGCATTCGTAAGTGCTCTTCCTCCCGTTAGAGAAGAAGCTCTTTCTTTCGCTTCCAAAATTTCTTTTTCCGAAGAAGTTACTTCTTTCGTCCCCGAAGTTTCCGCAGAAACGACTTCGGCATTGTCGGAGAGATCGGTTTCCGTGATTTCTCTTCCCGTTGCCGCCGAGGAGAGCGAAACCGTCGTTTCCCTTCCCGTCGTCGAAGAGTCCGTTTCCGAAGAAATCGCTTCGCATGAAGAAGTTGTTATGCATCACGT
The DNA here is from genome assembly GCA_964350295.1 of uncultured bacterium. Lineage (GTDB taxonomy): Bacteria > Chlamydiota > Chlamydiia > Chlamydiales > JAAZZY01 > CAYGJM01. The sequence goes on from CAYGJM010000018.1 coordinate 8,783, forward strand.
TTGCAAAGGACATTCCGAAGTCGTTAAGAAGAATATTGCCACGGCTAAGAAAGCGGCCAAAGAAGCCGATAAAGCTTTGAAACAACACGAAGGGAATCAAGAGATTGCCACCGTGGAAACCAAAGTGACCGGTCAAATGAAAGAGACTTCCAATATGTTCAACAAATTGTTCAGAGCTCTTTTTAACCGATACACCGTAACGGTTTCCTATAAGCACGTCGATGATTCCGCACAGTGCCCTCATCACAAGGCTTAGTCTTTTCGATGAAAACCTTTGCGGCCGATAGTCCGCAAAGGTTTTTTGTTTTTTCACAGGCATAAGACTTTGTTTAAAAGAGGAGAGCATTCTTTTTTATCGAGGTTGGTTTGATTCAGCCAAAGACTTCCGCGTACGTCTTCTTCGATGACGGAAGGATTAAAGTCGTCCAAGTCGGCTTCTTCTATTTTGTAAATCAGTGCGATATGGTATAGCTCTTTTGCCTTCCCCTCCTCTTTGTAAGCGGTAAGGAATGAGAAATTTCCTAAAAAAGAAAAACGGAGTATTGCAATGCCCGTTTCTTCGGCTATCTCCCGTTGTAACGCTCGTTCCAAGGATTCCCCGTGGAGAGGTCTGCCGCCCGGTAAATCAAAGAGTCCTTTGTAGGGGCCTCTCGCTTTTCGGACGACTAAAACGGAGTCCTCTTTTGTGATAACGCCGTATATGCCGACGTGAAGAATTTCGGAGGTCTTGATGCCGTCTATCGTTTTTTTGAATTTATGGTTCCTCTCCTTATAGTTGGAATTCATTATACCTTGTCCGGGTTTAAAGGGGGACACCATCAATCGGCACAAGCAACTCTCTCCATTGTTTGCGTTAAAATAATCCGGTTTAATGTAGAGAAAAACAGAAGCTCTGAACTGTGATCATCCCTCTATTTATTAATTACTTGGACGATTGGTTATATGTATTATGAAGCCCGATAGGGCTTAATTTTAATTTATTTTCTGTACACAAAAAATAAACAAAAATATATTAATAACTATACAAAATCTTAACATTTTAGAGGTGTTATGCAAATCGCAAGTTCATCTACCCCAATTCAGTTGCAGGATGTTTGTCGTTCTTTATTAGAGGAGCAGACTAATATCATGGTGGCTGCCGATAAAATTAACATGATGTATGCAGATCCAAACTCCGAGTGGTCGCTGGCAACACTTGCCAGGATTGTGACAATGCTTATCAGAGGAACAAGTACTAATCCTAATATGGATATTAAAGCTTCTTTGGAAGGCATGAACCCGAATGTACTTAGTATAGAGGAACTTCTTGCTGTTAGAAAAAAAAGTATGTAATAGTGCGAAATAATTCCGATGGCGATATAGCCATCGGCTATAAGAGTGAACTATGACGGAACTCATGGTAGTGATAGGATTGTTCACACTGTTTTTTGTGACAATTCTTAAAGAATTAAAACTTTTTACGTGGGTAGGGGATCGATTCCCTATTTCAACGCATTTTATTCCTTCATGGAGCTTTTTTGCACCTAATCCCTATCAAACGGATTACTTTATCCTCTATCGTTGCTTTTCACAAGATTCCGTGAGCGAATGGCAGCAGGCTTATCATATTCCTAAAAAGAGAGCATTTTACTCCTGTTTTTGGAATCCGGATAAGATTTTTTTAAAGAGTGTAGTGGATATTGCGATTGATTTACTGCGGATATCCGGTGTTGTGCGGGATAATAAATTGATTTGCCTTTCGCTTCCATATCTCCATGCACTGAATTTTGTTCAATCCTTGGCTGTAAGTGCTAACATGGAAAAAATACAATTTGTGATTATGACGCGCACGCAGAATGAAGTTCCGATGATGATGTTTTTATCGGAAGCTCACCCGGTAAAAACAGCATGACTATCGAGCAAGCCTATTTTTATTCCGTTATGATTGGTTCATTAGGGATCTTTGTCATGAGTGTAGAGACGCTTCTACGTCTTTATGTATTTAGTGAATCGGGTATCTTAAGTTGGAAAATTTCTAAACTCACGACGAAATGGCTGGTAGAAGGATTCTATGCACGCTTCATTCATGCCTTGTTATGTGATAGAGCATTTAAGGGAGTGCTTTGGCTTGAGCTCACCTCCTCTTTCGGATTGTTGATCTTTAGTTCTATGAAGATCATTGTTCCTTGGCTTATTTTGATCGAGTTGCTCTGTTTGATCCTTTTTTCCTTTAGAACGCTTTATGGATTAGATGGTGCACATCACATGAATTTAGTCGTGGTAGGTGCTCTATGTGTTGCGGGATTTTGTGGTCTTTCTTCTAAGGCAGCGCTATTTTGTATGTGGTTTGTATCGGCGCAGCTGATGCTTTCCTATTTTATTGCGGGCATTAAGAAGCTTTTTTCGCCCACCTGGAGAACCGGAGAAGCTCTGATATTCATTTTTAGAACGGATGCATATGGTCATCCGCTAATTTATAGGCTAGTTGCCAACAGTGTTGCGATAAGAAATATAGCAACGTGGAGTGTTATTGGATTTGAAACCTGTTTCCCCTTGATTATTTTCGGAAATGCTTCTTGTCTATGGATATTTCTTGGGATAGGGTTTTGTTTTCACCTCATGAATGCTCTGTTCATGGGGCTTAATAATTTTTTGCCGGCATTTGTATCTGCTTACCCTATTCTGCTATATTCCATGCTGAGTACCCAACTTCCCGTGCTCTTTCTTCCATTTTTGTTTTATTCCATATTTCCTATGTTGATGATTGCATGGTTGTGGCAGCAAAAACAGTCCCTATGGCAGGTTTGGCTAAAAGGGGGAATCATGAGCATTTATATCGCTAACCTTTGGTTTGTAGGACTTTCACCCATGTTCGGTCTTGGATATTATGGCATTTACGTGCTTCTTGCATGTTTTATTATTTCCTGGGTACGAGCCCGGTATAAGGCACGCAAGGACAGGTTCGAGAGAAAAATGAGCAAAGCTGCTATTGTAGGTTATACTCTATTAGGTCTTATTGCAGGATTAATGTGTGTAGAGATTGGGGCTGCCCGGAAGGGTGCCGTGCTTCCGGGAGGAGCTCTGGAATTGGCATTCCCTCTTAAAAATGGAAATTACTATGTTGCTCACGGAGGAAATCATTCGATCATTAATCATCATCAGAGCGTGGCCGGTCAAAAATTTGCCCTGGATCTTATTCAACTGAATCGATGGGGATGGCGCTCGAGCTCCTTACTCCCTTCCGAACTTAGCGAGTATACTATTTTTGGCAGAGAGATTTATAGTCCTGCGGAGGGAATTATTTTAAAAGCTATAGACACATTTAACGATTTACCTCCTTCTCAAATGGATTCCGGTCATCCGGCCGGTAATCATATCATTATTCAAATAGAGGGGACGGATAAAGCCGTTGTCTTAGCGCATCTTTTGCAGGGCAGTCTATGCGTCAAAGAGGGGGAAAGGGTAAGCAAAGGGCAGCTACTGGCTAAGGTGGGTAACTCAGGTAATACATCCGAGCCCCATTTGCACATGCATTGTGTAGTCTTGAACGAAAGGGGTGATTTTTTGTACGAGGCCGAATCGGTGCCGATGGTCTTTAATAAAAAATTTTTAATAAGAAATCGGCTTTTTCGGGAACTATGAAACCACATCTCATTTTATTTGATGGTACCTGTCCCGTTTGTAATCTTGCCGTGCGTCATATTATATCGATAGATCATCGCCCTTGCTTTCAATTTGCGCCCCTTAATGGAGAAGACGCAAAAAACATCTTGAAAAATCGTTATGAAGAACTGATCGCTGCCGATACGGTAATACTCATAGAAAATTATCGGTCTCTTTCTCCTCGCATCAGCATTCGCTCAAAAGCTTTTTTGCGCATTTATTGGATTGTAGGGGGAATATGGAAGTTGCCGGGGGTGTTTGCATTTTTTCCGAGTTGGATAGGGGATAGCGTGTACCGATCTGTTGCCAAAAGACGGCGACACTTTCTTTAATGGATTCCGTATCTTTTGAAGGGTTATCTTCAAAAAAATGACGGTTTTCTAAAGACCTATTGCACTCTTCCGTGTTAAAAAGCACGGTAAGAGATCATTTTTGCCTACCTCTGCGGCCGATAGTCCGCAAAGGTTTTTTATTTTTTCCCGGTAAAGATAGGTATCGTACAATATGATAACCGTGAATTTAACCGATCGGAATATTCATGAAAGATCCTTTTCAATGGGCGAAAGATTGGGTGGCGGAAGAAGGGGATTTTTCCTTATTTGCCGTCTTGGCAACCGTCGATCGGCAGTCGAAACCCCATACGAGAACGATAGCCGTCAGAGAAATCGATGAAAGGGGGATTTTGTTTTTTACCCAAAAAGGAAGTAAAAAAGTTCGTCAGGCGGAAGAAAATCCGGCCGTTTCTCTTACGTTTTATCTCCCTCGTCATAAAAGGCAAATTACTTTTAGAGGTTCGGTCAAACCTCTATCGGAAACAGAAAATACCGGATATTGGAAAAGTTATCCTCCGGAATCTCGGCTCCGGTTTTTAGTATACGGTCCGAGATCCGGAGAGAGAATAATCGATAACGGGGCATTGGATCGGGAATTGGAAGAATTAAGAAAAAATCATTCGGATCAAATTCTTGAGAGACCCGAATCCTATGTCGGTTATCGCATTCATCCCGATGTTTGTGAATTGTATCAATTGAATGATTCTCGTCTGTCCGATTCATTCCTTTTTGAACGCAAAAAAGATGTATGGGATTTTTCGAGAGTCGTCCCTTGAGCATATCGAACCGGGGAATGCTTTTTTTATCCGAGACTTATGTGATAAATTCCAGGTAATTATCCGGGTGAATACAAGTAAAGGAAGCATTTTTATAGGTTTCCGTCCATAATTTCGGCGGTTTGACGCGATTTTTTTTCCATTTGAATTCGTAACCGTATAGCATTCCGTCTCTTTCCTCGACCCAATCGATCTCTTTTTGATCATAGGTGCGCCAAAAGTAGTTATTACTCCAAAGGGAGGTATAGTATTGTTTTTTTATTCTCTCCATTACCAGGTAATTTTCCCATAACATGCCCGTATCATCGCGTTTATCAAGAGAATTGAAGTTAAGGAAGTCTTATCTTATTATGATCATCGGCCGATGGCTTGGTGGATTGGGCCTAATTCGGCATCCGATGTGACGAATAAGTGCTTGGATAATGCCGGTTTCGTGTGCAATGAATTAGATATAGGAATGGTTTGCGATCTGATTCAAGTTGTCGATAACTATCGATTTCCGGAAAGGTTAGTCATTCGAAAATGTACGACGCCCCGGGACTATGCCGGTTTCGGCGAAGTTTTAGCTTCCATTTTTGATCCGCCGGATGAATGCGTAAAGGTTTTTTATAATAAAATGGCAACAATGAACCCGTCCGACATCAAAAACATGATTCTTTTTGTGGGATATGAAGATGATAGTCCCATCACGACATCTTGTTTGTTTTTAACCGATGTTTCCGGAATCTATGATATTGCAACGCGGCCTGAAAAGAGAAAGCTTGGTTATGGATCGGCAATGTTTTATCGCGCCCTTATCGAATCAAAAAAAATGGGTTTGAAAAAAAGTGTTCTCCAAGCATCACCCGATGGTTTTAATCTTTATAAGAAATTCGGTTTTAAAGAAATATGTGAATTTAATGTTTGGAATAACCTGATAAAATAAAAAAAGGTTTTTTATTTTTTCCCGGTAAAGATAAGTATCGTACAATATGATAACCGTGAATTTAACCGATCGGAATATTCATGAAAGATCCTTTTCAATGGGCGAAAGATTGGGTGGCGGAAGAAGGGGATTTTTCCTTATTTGCCGTCTTGGCAACCGTCGATCGGCAGTCGAAACCCCATACGAGAACGATAGCCGTCAGAGAAATCGATGAAAGGGGGATTTTGTTTTTTACCCAAAAAGGAAGTAAAAAAGTTCGTCAGGCGGAAGAAAATCCGGCCGTTTCTCTTACGTTTTATCTCCCTCGTCATAAAAGGCAAATTACTTTTAGAGGTTCGGTCAAACCTCTATCGGAAACAGAAAATACCGGATATTGGAAAAGTTATCCTCCGGAATCTCGGCTCCGGTTTTTAGTATACGGTCCGAGATCCGGAGAGAGAATAATCGATAACGGGGCATTGGATCGGGAATTGGAAGAATTAAGAAAAAATCATTCGGATCAAATTCTTGAGAGACCCGAATCCTATGTCGGTTATCGCATTCATCCCGATGTTTGTGAATTGTATCAATTGAATGATTCTCGTCTGTCCGATTCATTCCTTTTTGAACGCAAAAAAGATGTATGGGGTTTTTCGAGAGTCGTCCCTTGAGCATGTCGAATAGCATCAAAATTAACTATTTTTATCAAAATTCAGTCAATTTGATAACCAAATTCACCGTTTTGTTGATTACTATTTAAACATCGGCATCCGATCAAGTTTTTTGAAAATATCTTTACAATAAATTTACATTTATTCGAGACTTCTCTTCTTCACGGTTTTACATAAAGGTGGAATTTATGGATTTTATGGCGGGCATTGCCCTGGCCGCAAGTGCGGCCAATCTATACAAAGCCTATACCGATTCTTCCGCCGACTTGGTAACGACATTAAATACGGGTATTTGCGGCACGGTTGTAACGATCTTTTCTCTTCGTAATCAAGGGGAGCCTAATCTCTTTTTCGACGTTTTAAAAATTTTGGGATTTACGCAAATAGCTTTTGCTTATCAAAGGATCGTACATCAAGCTTATTGTTTTTCTCCCGAAGCCAAACAAGAATATCATTTCCTTTGCCGGTATTTTCCTCAACATTGGGACACTCCCGAGATTCACTCGGTAAATATGCCGCGGTTTATTAAGTCATAAAGGCAAGGGGGATCGGATGAAGTCGGATTTTACAAAAGATGAAAGTTCCGAAAAAATAATAAAAACAACCATTTGAGAAATGGAATTTTTTTACTTTTAATACATGAGAGGGTTAGTAACATGTCTTTTTCTTTAGGAAGATTAGAAAGTTCATTGCGATCGTTATCCATGAAAAATATTTCGGATGTGCGGGGAATGAAATCAAATACTCTATTTTATCCCGTCGGGACTTCCGTGCGGCATAAATTTTCTTTTGCGGATGAGAGTGAACAAATGAAGGAAATTCAAAAGATGTATTTGGAGACGCCTCTGGCTCCCGGATTTTTAGGGGGATTTGTGAATTGGGGTTATTGGAAGAAAGCGGCTTCGGAATTGGGTGAGATTACCTCGGAAGAAAGAATAGAAGCCTCTAAAGATCTATATCGAAAAGTTTTTGAAATATCCGAAATTTCTCACAAGGATAGCGTTCTTGAAGCAGGTTGCGGTAGGGGAAGGGGGCTCTTTTTATTAAATGAAGAAAGAAGTCCGGCCATTTCTTTCGGCTTGGATCTCAACCGAAAATTTCTTGATGATGCCATACGAAACAATCGATTTAGTAACTTAAGTTTTATTTATGGGAACGCCTGTGATATCCCGATAAAGAGACCTCTTTCTCAAATTATTTGCGTAGAAGCCTCTCAGCATTTTATTCGTTTGGAAGATTTTTTTAAGTCCTCCTATTCTAAGTTGGATGATAACGGGAGGTTGACAATCGCCGGTTTCTTTGCTCCGGATAAGGAGAGTCTGCCGTATTTAGAAAATATCGGTACTATTCATAAGGGTGTGGATTTGGTAAAAGATTTATCGACCGTTCAAACCATGATCTCAAGACAAGGGTTTAAAAATTGGACGGTTACTTCCATAGGAGATCGAGTAATTCCTCAGTTTGAAAAATGGATACAACAACATAAGTATGAAAATATGTGGTCCGGAGGTTGGGATGAAGCGTTTGAGAAAAAGAAAATTGACTATGTGATTGCAAGTTGTCAAAAAAAATCCGATTAGGTTTGATTATTTGCAATAAAACAAAAAAATGATTATGTACCGAATCTTTTTCTCCTTTTTGCGCTTATGGGCGCTATTTTTGTGCAGGAAGTTTTAAGTGTTCGGTGTTTCGATAGATTTTTGTCTTTTTCATTTATTTGGTTTATCATCTACACGATTTTCATTGCCTTTTTTTCTTTTGCCTGGGGATTGATTTCTGATTTAATCCCCCGAAAAATAGCCTTATTCATGACTTTATTTTTAGGTTTATTACCCATTTACTTATCATATTATTTTTCTCCTTGGGCTCTTATTTCTTCTTTTTTGTTGGTTCCCCAACCGATAGCAAGAGCTATTATGGCGAGTCATAAATTCCGAATCCTAAAAGGAAAGAAAGAAGTTACCACGGGTTTTTTAATGAAAATATCCTGGTTGATCGTATTCTTTGTCTGGATGTTATATTACCCCATACAGAAACATCCGACTCCTTTTCTTGTCATTGCTTGGTTGTTATCGGTACTTTTTTTATTTATTATCCCTAAAAATTTTATTCCTTTTCATGGGGAGAGTACTCCATTTACATGTCGTTTCTTTGCCATATGGTCTTTTTCGGAGAAAGTACACGTAACGGAAGTGTTTTTTCCCTTTGTCGGAGCCAGCTGTTTTATAGGGACGGTTTTATCTTTTCTTATTGATTCACGTGAGCCGCATCTTCGTATTTTATCTTTTTCATACCTGTTTATTATACTCATCACGTCCATATCCGTTTTGGTGCTTTTTATTTTTATGGAAATGAAAACTTGGTTAGTCATAGCTGCAGTAGTTGCAAGTACGGGGGGAGTATATTTGCCTTATATTTATGATCAGGCCGTTGTTTTTTACGGAAAAAATGAAAAAGGAAAGGCTTGTGGAATTATAGATTCCATTTCATCCATATCAAATATTTTGGGTACCGTATTCGTATCTAAAATTCACGGTGTCTTTTTTATTAGTATGAATTTAGTTTTATTTTCCCTTGTGGGATATTTCTTTCAAAGGAAACAAAAAGCCTTTAAAATTTTGCTGAGAAAGAATTGATAGTTTGCAGTAACCTCAAAAGATTTAGAGAAATTTTATAAGAGTTTGCTTATGTAGATGGATTTAGTATTTGACGGCATTTTTTTGTGAATTTATATTCAAACCTCTTTGTGAAAAGAGGCTGTCGAGGTGAGGTGTATAGCATTGTCAGACATGCTTATTTGTAAGATTTTTGAAGAGTTTATAAGTAATATTGTAAAATCAATAAGAATGGTTTGGTAAATATAGCCACTTGTATTTTTCTCTTATGCTTATTATCATAAAACATTGGGATTAAATGAAGTATGTATTAAACTTATCTTTTATAACATGGACTTTACTCTGGTTCGTATGTTTGATTTTGGTTATTAGTTTTTTCTTATTGATATTATTAGAGATTTATGAAGTGCCTTAGACACAAAATAGCATAGATTTGAAATAACAAGAATTTTTGTTTTGTTTTTATTTTTTTTATCTATCTATATGTTAAAAAGATCCTTAATTTAAATGTATTCTCAATGGTGTATTGAAAGAGAATTTATGGAATGCTTAGAAGATAAAGTAGCTGTTATTATTGGTGGAACTTCAGGGATTGGCTTTGAAACAGCATTATTATTTGCAAAATATAAAACTAAAGTTGTGGTTTCTGGAAGAAACAAAATAAATGGTGATTTGTTAGTCAGGAAAATAATTCAGGAAGGGGGGGAAGCGATTTTTATAAATGTAGATGTAACAAAACCTGAGTCTATATCTAATTTAATTGGTACAGCCATAAAGCACTTTGGTGGTATAGATTTTGCATTTAATAATGCAGGAATAGAGGGAGATGCTCTTTCAATAGTTGATATGAATGATCAAAATTGGGATCAAGTAATAAATACCAATTTGAAAGGGCTTTATTCATGTTTAAAGTATGAGTTATCCGCTATAATCTCAAGAGGAGGTGGGGCAATTGTTAATACCTCAACAAGTCTAACAAAACTCGGTTTGCCAAAAGCGGGTGCGTATATTGCAAGTAAGGCTGGGGTTGATGCTCTTACTAGAGTAGCAGCTATTGAATATGGTTCGTATGGAATACGGGTAAATGCTGTGAATCCGGGTTCTGTTCATACGCCAATGTTACGGCGTTTATATAATTCGAAGCAAATAGCCAAAATGGAGGCTGCTAATCCATTATTAAAAATTGCTTCTCCAAAAGATATTGCAGAAACTGTTTTGTGGCTTTGTTCTTCAAAGGCAAATCATATAAATGGACAATGTATTGTTATTGATGGTGGAGAGATTTTAAATTGTTAGTTCGTGCCAACTTTAGGAGTAGTAGAGATGTATGATCCTGGTCCAGATTTATTCTCCGATGCTTGTATTCCCTTACACAGAAATGAAAATCTTTTTGTGCAGCCCCCTTTTTTAAAAGATCTTGTTTTGCAGGCAAGCAATGATATTTTATTTAATAGTTATCCTGATTCAACATCATTTGAACTAAGAAAGGCTATTGCTAAGGATCACAATTGTTTGCCAGAAGAAGTTTATATAGGAAATGGAGCAGACGGGGTCTTGGCTGATATATTCAGTTTGCTTAGAAATGAATTTCATGAAATTGGTACAAGGCAGTTGACTTATCAAGTATACCCATATCTTTGTAAAAGATATGGGTACCAACAAAAAAAATTAGATGAAACACAACAAATTTGGGTAATTGATTCTCCAAGCTCCATTAATGGAGAAACATTTGATTTCTCTGCAATAATAGCCCCTCCTAAATTTTTAATTTGGGACCATGTTTATGGTGAATTTGATACCGATCATGTGGTGACTCTCACTCAAAGTAATACAAGATTAGTCAAAATATATTCATTTTCAAAGTTTTTTGCTTTGGCTGCTTTGCGTGTGGGATATTGTATTGGGGATACACGTTTTATTTCGAGCCTTCTATCAAGAAAGGATATTTTTAATGTAAACGCTATAGCACAAAAAACGGCAATTTTAGCCCTTAATCATAAGGCTTACTTTAAAACGCAAATGGAACGAATGTTTCTGGCTAAGAAAAATCTTATTAGTGGATTAATAAAATATGGATTTTTAGTTACTTCAGGAAAAGCAAATTTTGTCTGGGTTACTCATCCCGATATTAAGATGATATATTTGCAGGAAAAATTAGCACAACACAATATACTGGTACGGCGGTTTTCAGTAGATCAGATGGAGAATCATTTAAGGATCACAATTCCTGAGCAAGCTATTATTGATAAACTATTGGCATGTATATCCAATATAATAAATACACAATAAGTGTTGTATAACAGATATACCCTATATTTGGGAGGAAGTACAATTGTTATCTTCAATGAAGTTAACTAAGGAACAATATCATGTTATTGGTGTAGTGACATTCGGAGGCATTCTTGAATGGTACGATATATATTCATTCATATATTTGGCACCTATATTAGGACGATTATTTTTTGATTTCCATGCACCCCTTAGTAATTTTATGGGTGCATTATTACTTTTTAGTATAGGATTTATTAGCCGTCCTTTTGGAGCGATCATTTTTGGTCGAATAGGAGATTTATTTAGTAGAAGGACAGCTTTTATATATTCAATTGTTTGTGCAACTATTCCTACTTTTCTTATGGGTTGTTTGCCAACATATACATCTTTAGGAATTTGGGCTCCTATTCTTTTTTATTTATTGCGATTCATTCAATCAATTCCTGTATCTGGAGAAATTCCTGGTACTATATGTTTCCTTTATGAAAATGCTAATAAGAATAATGTTAAGTATATATCTAGTTGGACAAATGTTGGGAATCAAATAGGTGCTATTTTAGGATTATTTGAAACTATTTTAATGGAATATTTTATCTCAAAATCTTCCATGTTAGTTTGGGGATGGCGATTGTCTTTTTGGTTTGGTGGTTTTTTAGGTTTATTGGGAATTTATTTGAGAAAAACTTTAACAGAAACGCCCACATTTAAGCGTTTAAAAAACCAACATCATATAGATCAAGAAACAATAGTAGAAGTTATTAAAAACCATAAGAAAAATATTTTGTTGGGAATAGGTTTTGGTGCAATTAATGCTTCTACTTTTTATTTATTTGCAACGTA
>CAYGJM010000019.1:0-19341 GCA_964350295.1 uncultured bacterium
ATACAAAATACTTTCCTTCAGGGGTAAAAGAAATTCATATCCGGGCGAAAATCCCTTGCCATTTTTTGCGGAGAGGCCGAGGGCATCGATGCGAGAGGGGAGGGTGTTAACCCGACCTACTTTATAACCGAGGCCCATTTCCGTCGCCGGTTCAACGAGAAGAGTAAAAAATCCGTTGGCATTGGAGACCCAGCCCGGGGTGACGGAGGAAACGGTTTCCGTTTTCGGCAGTCTTTGTTTTGCCACTTCTTTCTTTTGATTTTTTAGAAAGGAATACTTGAGCTCCGAGTTTTGAGCTCCGGATATCGGTTCTGCTTCCGGAATGCCTGTCGTCATCCATAGATTTCTTCGATCTCCGTCAATATGAACGGATAGATTCAAAGCATAGGGAGATTCCTTATCGCGAAGGGTGTAGGTTTTCGTCACTTTTCGGTGGTTTTGTTCGGTTTCGAAAACGATTTGATGAGAGTCAAAATGGGTGACTTTATAGGGGAGCGCAGCGATATCCGATTGCTCGGAAAGGATGTTAAAGGCGTAATATCTCGGGTCCGAGGAGTCTTCCGAAACGGATCTTCTCAGTAGCGGATAATGGCTTTGCCCATTTTTTTTGGATTGTTTGACAAAGGGCCCTTTCGGGTCTTTTCCGGGGGTAAAAAAGGAGTGTGCCGGAAAGAAGGAGTGAGGGGAATTTTTTTGAGACAGTTTTTTATCGACCTCGGTCGGATGGACCAGGGCTTCCGGATGTTCCGAAGATTGAAAGGGGAGATTGATTTCGGCAAGGGCTCCGCCGCAATCGGAAAAAACCAGTTGGAGGTGATCATTTTGCAGGACATAGAAGTGTTCGGAGGCTCGAGAAGGAGAAAGTTTATGAAGCGTTACGAAGGGGCGGAGAGAAAAAAAATTTTTTACGGGAACGAAGTTCTTTTCTCCGACGAGGTAAAAACCGGCGAGTTCAACTCCTTTCTCCGTTTTAGCCAGAATGACGGCATCCTTTTTCGGTTCTTCTCCCGAAAAACGAAAAAGACCGTTTTGATAGGAAGCTGCCCGGACCGCGACTTCATCGGTTCCCGTTTCCGCCATTTCGAGACGAAAAGTCCCCTCGGGGGGGAGTTCGGCTCCCGAAACGGATCCTTCGGAGGGATTTTCGGAAAAAATCAACGGATCGGACGGACGGGGATTTTCATTGAGGAGAAAAACCTTGTGCAGGGAGCCGTTTTCTTCGAGAGAAGAACAAAAGGCCTCTTTCGGGATCTCTTCATCTCCGGCTAAGGTAAGGATATTCCCGTTGAGTAAAAGGCCGGAAGCCAGAGGTATTTTGCCTTCGGCATCCTTGTAAAGATGAACGATCGGAAGCTCGGCTTTGGAAAATTCGATAGGTCCGCTTCTTCCCGAGGAGATTTGTTCGGTTTTAGGGCTTTTTTTCGGGGAGGTGGCGGGTTTAAAAAAAAGATTGATGCAAAGCAATGTCAAGGTGATCGTGAAAATAAGAAATAAGGAACGTTTTTGCATGATACTCTCTTTTAAGTTTACGGAATGAGGGACTCTTTTAAGACTTTATTGTACCGCAAAAGAATATAAAGACCAAGAACTAAACCCGGATGCTTTCCTTCTCTTTCGGTTACAATTCTTTTTTGCGTTTATAGATAAGGGGTGAATTATTTGCAAATCCTAACAATCTTTTTTTGATAAAGAAAGGAAAAGAAGATCAAGAAGAGAGGGGGTGTTTTTGACCGGCCCTTTCCTTGCTCGAAGGTTGCGGGATAAAGGAAGCATAAGCCTCTTCGGTAAGGGGAGGGAGTTCCGGACGCCGTTTCAAGGAGTTTATATGCAGGCATTCCCACAAAGCATGTTTATAGGAAGAGGGGTCGCCGGGTTCCGGGTAACTTTCAAAAAAACCTTTTACTTGTTCTTGTTCGATATATTTTTTTTCTTCTTTCAGACCTATTTTCCCTTCCGGACTTCGAGGAACGGAATAGGGGTATTTCCGGTGAAGTAAATAATAGACCGAAAGGGTTGTTCCCCATCTATCGGACTCTTTTAGTTTTTTAAAAAAATCAGCCCTGTTATTTTGAGCTTCTTTTGCGGAATTATCTTGGTCGAGAAGGGCTATTTCCGGGGAGCGACAACCCGCAGTTCCGAGTCGGAGTCCGAGCCAGGGGTCGTCTTCACGGGTGGCGAATCCGAAGTCGGTAATTTTTATTTCCGCTTCCGGTCCGACGAGTATATTTTCCGGCTTTATATCTCGATGGCAAACGCCGAGTCGATGCAGGTGATCGACGCCTGCTTGCAGGCCTTCGATTCGGGCTTTCGTGATGTGCATTTCGGGAAGATCTTTTTCTTTCTTTAGACAGCTCCAAAGATCCCCTTTCGGGTAATAGGAAGAAATGATGACTTGCATCAAGGGGGATTCCTGCGGAGGATTTAATAAGATATGGAATATTTCTTGTTTTTCTTGTAAATTCGTATGGGGTTCTTTATGCAGAGCCTCATTGATTCGGATTTCATTGACCATGGACAGCCGATCTTCGGCACTAGGAGGTTTTTTTTTCGTTACTTCCCAACTCAAACCGATCCGGATCGCGTTGTCAGAGCTCGAATCCGTCCTATAAGCCGCATGAAATTTTTTTCGATTTCCTATTAAGAAAGAATCCTTTTCTCCGTAAAAGAATGCCGTTCGATTTTCATCATTCGGAACGAAAAATAGAGTAATGGCCGGTTTTTTTTCCGCCGTTTCGTAAAGAACCCGGATTTTTCGTTGAATCGGCGGAGGTACCGATTCATTTTCGATGATAGTCGGAAAAGGTTGTTCGAGGCAAACATAGGGTAATCGTTCGCCGGAGCTTCGCTTTTCTTGATTCAAGAAAGAGGAAAATTGCCCTTCCAAACAATAGAAGGTGTTTCGTTGTATTTCGGTAACAAGGGAAGACATATCGATCAATACCTCAAGTTCGGGGGGAGGAATGAATGAATTTTCGATTCCGGAGTTTCGGCTCCGGTTTCCCTCCTTGTCCGGTATTTAATTCGGCAATGAATGAACATGGGTAAAAAACTCCGGTAAGGGTAGTTTAAAACGGTAAATGCTTTTTTTGATCGACTTTACAAAAGGATTGATAAGCTTCTTCGGAAAGAAGAGGGAGGTCTCGCCTTCGTTGATCGGGATCGATCCGAGCGGTTCTTAAAAAAGGTCTCCGTGATTTTCGAGAGCGTATTTGCATCTTCCTCAAATAAATCGCGCAAATGCCAACCATTGAAATAGGTGTCCCGTTGTTCTTTCATATATTCTTCTTCCGCATGGGAATTTGCCTTTCCTTCCCGGTTCGGGGGAATGTTATAGGGCTTTTGGAGGCAAAGCATTCGATAAACCGAAACGGCAAGGGCCCAACGATCGGAGCCTTTCAGTATTTCGAAAAAATCGGCACGTATGGTAGCTTGCGGGGATCTGTACAATTGTTTCGGAGTCGGGTTCGAAGCATATTCGGGAGAACTGAAGCCGACGGTGGTCTTATTTTCGTAGTATGAAAGGGTATCTTTTTCCGGATCGTAAATAGTGACCGATCCGAAGTCGGCAATTCTTAAGGGAATATCCTTTAATTTTGCGATTTGTTCCGGGTGCCGAGTGAGGACTATCTGCTCGCCGACGAGCATATTACCCGGCTTCAAATCACCGTGAGAAAGGTTTTTCCCGTGGAGATATTCCATGCCTGCCTGCATACCCCGAATCCAGTTATTCGTTACTTCCCGGGACGGAAGCGGATACCGTTCCCGGCAAAATTTCAAATCGCACCCGCGAGCCGGAGAAATAATGAATTGCGTGCAAGGAAAGAAGGAGTCACCGGAGTCGGGGATGTGAAAAAGATCGATACTTTTCTGAATGTTAGGATGGTCGAGTCTTCGTTCATGGATCCGGGCTTCCGTGAGGGCCGTGGATAATATAGGGAGCATTTTAGGAGGGTTATGTTTCTCAGGAATTTTCGAGCAGGTCAAAGCAACGGGGGTAGCTCGCTCACCGTTTGTCTCAAGGACGTAACGGAATATTTTGTTCCCCCCTTGTGAACAAGGGGGTCGTTCTTGATAGAAATAGGTCGATCGGGGATGCTCTCCGGCTAACAGAGTGAGATCGTTATTCGGGTCCGGTTTTTCGGAAAAGCGGGAACCGTAATAATGGTCGTTAATTAATTTTTGAGTTTTTTTGTCAACGGCGGTTAAACGGCCTTGCCGAATGTCCTCCAATTTACACCGAATGAAGGTATAGGGGAATCGCCCTTTTCCGGACGCCTTCTCTTCTTCCAGAGTCTTTTCCATGGTCCATACCAGGCGTTCACCCAATGTCTCCGGTTTTTTTTCAACAGTAGACATGTTCAAGTCCCTCCATGACAGTCATTTTAAAAGATTTTTTTAAAGAAGTCAATACTTTTCTTTCTCGATCGAAGAGCCGATATTGACTTATTTTTAAACAAGTGTATATTCTCTCGTTTTTCGACATGGCCGGGAAAGAGTACCGTGGGGGTGCCGAGAAAATTTTTTTAGCCGAAAGAGAGGGATCATGACTTTTCGAAATCTCGGAGATTATACCGTTTTAAAACAAATAGGGCAAGGGGCTTTAGGGACCGTTTATTTGGCGGAACATCGTTTTATGAAAAAGCAGTATGCCCTGAAGGTCCTCCCGGAAGAGTTGTCGACGAATAAGTTGTTCATTCGCCGTTTCGAAGAGGAAATTGCGGGAATCGTTTCCCTGGATCATCCCCACATCGTGAAAATACATAATATTTCTTATGCGGAAGGGATTTATTTTCTCGTCATGGACTGTATCGTCGATGCGATGGGAGAGACGACGAACTTTGCCCGCTATATGGCCGGTGCCGAACATCCGATACGGGAAGACGATCTCTTGCGTTGGACGGAGCAAATGGCGGGTGCTTTGGATTATGCCCGAGAAGGCCCTTCGGACAAAGCCATTTTTCACAGAGGTTTGAAACCCAATAATATTCTTTTGGGAAAAGGAGTATCCGGAAAAACGGATATTTACCTGACCGACTTCGGTTTATCGAAAATTATCGGTACCGGAGGGGTTTTGAGTCGTATTTATTATTCGCTGATTCGCTCTTTGGATATTCACCCCGTCGTGATGAATCCGACGACCGGGGAAGAACAATATCCCGCAAATTCCCCGGATTCGGAAAAGTTAAAGAGGGTGCATGCCTCTTTTCTTCAAAGTTATGCTTTTTTGGCTCCGGAGCAAAAAAACATCGGAGAAAAATCCGAAGAAGTTCGTTTTTGCGACACGTATGCCTTCGGCGTTTTTATTTATTTTGCCGTTACCGGAAAGTTCCCGGAAGGGGTTTTTGACATGCCTTCGACTTTTGCTCCCCAATATAAAAAAAATTGGGATGCTCTCGTTACGGCTTGTTTGAGGACCGATCCGGAAAAAAGACCGAAAGGCTTAGTGGCTGCCATGGAAGAATTACTGGAGCGAAAAGGAGGGACAAAAGCTTTCGTTTCCTCTTTTTCTTTGATGGAATCGGCGGAAGAGCGAAAGCGAGAGACCCCTCCGGCGGAAGAAAAAGAGGAAGTAAAGACCTTGTCGGAAAAGATTTTTGAAAAAACACCGCCTCCGGTCCGTCGAGAGAGTGTGGTTTCGGCAAGCGTCGGGTCTTCGAACGAGGGGGTGAAGCTGCGTCCTTTCATTCAGGAAGGAGAAATAGCTCGCCCCCAATATGAGCCGGATCCGGGGGCCGTTTTTAATATCGATACGACGGTTACTCATTATCAGCCCAAAAAAAAGGAAGAAATCGTAAATGTCGAGCCTCTCTTGACCGATATGGTGGTGATCAAGGGGGGGACCTTTCATCGGGGAAGTAAAAACGGAAATAGAGACGAGATGCCTCGCCATAGGATTCACCTGAACGGCTTTGCATTGGATATACATCCCGTGACCAATGAACAGTTTCTTCGGTTTTTGGAAGCCATGGGAGGAGAAAAGGATTCCCAAAATAACGATATTATTCGGTTGAAGGAGTCGCGGATTAAGCGGAGCGGCGGTCGTTTGGGTATCGAATCCGGGTATGCCAAACATCCGGTTGTCGGAGTGAGTTGGTACGGGGCCGTCGCTTATTCCAAGTGGATCGGAAAAAGACTTCCGTCGGAGGCCGAGTGGGAAGTGGCGGCTTGCGGGAATATAGAAGATGCCATCTATCCGACGGGCTTTGAAATCGAAAAGCATCAAGCGAATTTTTTCAGTTCGGATACCACTTCGGTCATGAGCTATCCGCCGAACGATTACGGGTTGTACGACATGGCCGGGAATGTGTACGAATGGTGTCAGGATTGGTACGGTTACAACTATTATGATGCCTCGGCCATGGAACCGGATCAGCCGGAAGGCCCTTTGCAAGGGGTCTATCGCGTTTTAAGGGGAGGCTGTTGGAAGAGTTTGCGAGAAGATTTGCGCTGTTCCCATCGCCATAGAAATAATCCGGGGTGTGAAAACAGGACATACGGATTTCGTTGCGCAACCGACGTAAAATAGGTGATTTTACCGGATTTTAAAGAGCTCTCTTTTTTATAATCCTCGTCATGAAACAAATGAAACTTTTATTATGTAAGCCTCGAGGTTTTTGTGCGGGAGTCGTTCGGGCCGTTGAAATCGTCGAAAAGGCCCTAAAGATTTGGTCTCCTCCCGTTTACGTCAAGCATGAAATCGTTCATAATCGCCACGTCGTAGAGGAACTGAAAGCCAAGGGAGCCGTTTTCGTGGAAGATCTGGCTGACGTACCGGACGGGGCTCGGGTCATTTATTCGGCGCACGGGATTCCTCCGTCCGTTCGAGAAGAAGCTAAAAGAAAGGATTTAAAGGAAATCGATGCCACTTGCCCTTTGGTAACGAAATTGCATTCGGCCGTCGTCCGGTATGCTCGGAAGGGTTATAAAATCGTTCTTCTGGGGCATAAAAACCATGTCGAAGTCATCGGAACTCTCGGAGAGGCTCCCGAATCAACGATCGTTGTGGAAAATCAAGAAGACATTGCCGCTCTTCCTTTCGATAAAAACGAAAAGATTTTTTATCTCATGCAGACGACTTTGGGAATGGATGAAGTGGCCGGATTGGTTCGAGCTTTGAAAGAGAAGTATCCGGATGCGGAAACGTTACCCAGCTCTTCGATTTGTTTTGCAACGACGAATCGTCAGGAAGCCTTAAAAAATATTATTGAAAAAGCCGATTTGGTTTTAGTCGTCGGTGATCCCAAGAGTTCGAACTCCAACAGGCTGCGCGAGGTGGGTGAATATCGAGGCGTTCCGTCTTACTTGATTAACGGAGCTTCCGAAATCGATGCCCTGTCTTTCGACGGGGTTCGGGTCATCGGTATGACGGCCGGTGCTTCCACGCCGGATTCGGTTGTTTTCGCGTGCATTGCCCGGTTAAGAGAATTAGGCGTTTCCGAGGTGGAGGAGGTCTCTTTTACGGAAGAAACAACGACTTTCGAATTGCCCAAAGAAATCAGATTTGCAGAGATTCATGGCTAAAAAGTATAAAATTGCCACGCTCGGTTGTCGGACTAACCAATATGAGTCGAGAGCTTACGGACGGCAGTTGCGCGAAGCGGGATATGTCGAGGCTCGAGAAGGAGAGACGGCCGATCTTTGCATCGTGAATACCTGTACGGTCACTCGTTCGGCCGATCGTCATTCCGAAAGTCAAATTCGTAAATTAAGAAGAGAAAATCCGGAGGCAAAAATTGCCGTTACCGGGTGTATGGTCGAAGCCGGAAAAAATCAATTGCTTCCGATCGCCCGGGCCGATCACGTGGTTTCAAATTTTGAAAAGGAGAAATTATTGGAGATCATTTTTCCGGAAGAGAAATTTCCGGAGTTTATAATTTCCGAAGACGATACGCAAACAAGGGCCTTTATCAAGGTGCAGGACGGTTGTAATTCCTTTTGTTCCTATTGTATTATTCCCTATGTTCGAGGAAGATCTCGATCCCGAACGATACCGGAGATCGTTCGGGAAGCGCGCGGTTTGGTGGAAGGGGGAGTGAAGGAAATCGTTTTGACGGGGATCAATATCGGAGATTTTGACGGAGGAAATCCGAAAGCCCCCGAAAGTTTGGCAAGCCTCCTTCGGGAAGTGGATAAAATACCCGGCTTGGAAAGATTACGCCTTTCTTCGATTGATCCCGATGAGGTAAACGAAGAGCTCTTGGATGTACTCCGAACCGGTTCCAAGACCATGCCTTCCATGCATATCGTCTTGCAGTCCGGCTCTAATCGCATCCTGAAAAAAATGAATCGAAAATATACGAGACAGATGTTTTTCGAAACGGTAGACCTTCTGCGCGGGATGAATTCCGACTTTACGTTCACGACGGATATCATCGTCGGTTTTCCCGGCGAAAGAGAAGAGGATTTCGCGGAGACTCTGGATGTCATGCGTGAAGTCGGATTTGCAAAGGTACACATGTTTCCTTACAGTAAAAGAGAAAGAACGAAAGCAGCTCTCTATGAAGGGCACCTGACTCCCGAAGTATTGGCCGATCGGAAAAATCGAATTTTAGAGGAAAGTGAGCGACTTGCCCGAACCTTGCGGGATCGCTATGTGGGGAAAATCATGACCGTTTTGACCGAAGAGAGCAGTCAATCAACGGAAGGCTTCGGGCATACGGAAAATTTTCTGAAAGTCTATCTACCCGGACCCCCCCTTCCTCCCAACTTGTTGATGCGGGTTCGGATACAAGGTAATGAATCGAGAGGCCTAACCGCCGTTCCCGTATGAAATCACTTACCGTTCATTCGTTCAAGCCTTATTCCAAAACCCCGGGAATTTCTTTCCCTTTCCCTGCCTACGGGCTGACGATTCGTCTCTTTCCCTGTCGCCTGGAAATTTATGAAAAAGAGGGGGAGGTTCCATCCATCGCGGGAAATTTTTTTTATCTTCGGAAAGTAAAGGACTTTTCCGTTTTTTTCGATATCGATCGGGGTTCCATCGAGTGGAGAATTCTCTTTACGGAAGGGGTCGTTCATTGGAAGATCCTTCCCGATAAAGAAGGGATCGTTTGCCTCCTTTCCCGTTCTTCTCGGGATGAGAAGGTAACGATTATTCGGGAAGAGAAGAAGAAGGTCATCAAGAAAACTCTCGGAGTAAGGGAAAGTCTTACCTTTGATTTCTTGCCGGTTTTCGAAAGGAGCGAGTCGGCAGAAAAACTTCATTTGGGTTGCCATAAACAAGCGGAGGCGGAAAAAGTCATGGATCGTCGGGATCCGCGAGAGATCCTTCCGTTCTGGTTGGCTTTGGGAAAAAATATCTCGGTTCCCTTTCCGGAACCGAAGGGGACTTTTTCCTTATTAAAAAAATGTGAAGAATCTTTGGAAAAAAAACGATGCGATGAGCTCATTCCTCTTCTTAAGGAAACCTTTACTCGAGGTTTTTCTTCTTTTTTTATTCCGAGTTTACGAGATACCCGTTATTACGGTTTTGAATTGCCCGAACCGGTAGGGGAAGAATCGGCAAAATGGGCTTTACTCGCCAAGGGTGCGTCGTTGATTCGCTCCTTTTTTTTCCGAGGGGAGGGGAATGATTTGTATTTTTTACCCGCACTTCCTCCGGAGCTTCATTGCGGGCGCTATCTTTCTCTGGTTCATCGGGGAATTCATATCGACATGGAATGGAGTAAAAAGAAAATCGGAAAGGTTATCTTAACCGCTCGGGAATCCGCAGAGGTACGCCTGCACTTCAAAAAGGAAATACGCCGGTTTCGGTTGCGAAAATCCTTGCGGGACAAAGGTACTTTTTTTCATAATCCGACAACCGTTTTTTGTGATCCTTCCGCAGTTCTTTATTTGGATCGTTTTGAAAAATGAACAGAGAAGAGTACCGACATCTTTGTACCGAATTATCGCGGCATAATCGGCTCTACTATGCCGAAGCCAAGCCGGAAATTTCCGATTACGAGTACGATCTTTTATCGGAAAAACTTCTTGCCTATGAAAAAAAACATCCGGATCACGTCGAAGCTTATTCTCCTTCCGCAAGAATCGGAGAATCCTTAACGGAAGGTTTCCAAACCAGGGAGCACGAGGTACCGATGCTTTCTTTGGCCAATACCTATAGCGATGAGGAAATCGTTGATTTTTTACGCAGGGTCGAAAAAATTACCGAGAAAAAAAATCCGGCTTATTGTGCCGAATTAAAAATGGACGGAACGGCCGTTTCGGTGATTTATAAAAAGGGAATTTTCGATGCGGCCGTCACGAGAGGGAACGGGGAAAGGGGAGATGACGTTTCTCAAAACGTAAAAACGATACGGGAGCTTCCCTTGCAGTTAACGGCCGATTCCCCTCCGGATCTTTTAGAGGTCAGGGGAGAAGTTTTTTTGGATCTTCCCCGCTTTCATCATTTGAACGAACAAAGAGAAGAAGACGGTCTTCCCGTTTGGGCCAATCCGAGAAATGCGGCAGCAGGAACGTTAAAATTACTCAACCCGAAAGAAGTGGCTTCCCGAGGATTGCGTATCGTATTTTATGCGATTGCCCGAGACAGTTCGAAAAAAAATCGCTTTCAGTATGACGTACATGCCGCCCTGCGCTCTTACGGATTGCCCACTTTGCAAGAAACGGCCCTTTGTCGGACCGAGGAAGAAATTTATGCCTTCCGGGATCGAATTCATAAGATACGTTCGTCCTTACCTTTTGAAATTGACGGGATCGTTTTAAAAGTCAACGATCTTCAATTATACGGCGAACTGGGAACCACCATGAAGCATCCTCGGTGGGCCGTTGCCTATAAGTTTGCCCCCGAAAGTGCTTTGACGAAAATTCGAGAGATCATTGTCCGTCCGGGCCGAACGGGCGTGCTGACTCCGGTAGCCCTTCTCGATCCGGTACGCGTATCGGGAAGCGTAATTGCGAGAGTCACCCTTCATAACGGGGAAGAGATCGAGCGAAAGGACTTGCGGATAGGCGATACGGTAAGGATTGAAAAGGGAGGAGACGTCATTCCGAAGATCGTAAGCGTCGTGAAAGAAAGTCGAGAAAAGGGGGCTTTAAAATGGGAAATGCCGAATCGGTGTCCGAGTTGCGGAACCGAAGCGGTAGAGCTTCCCGGCGAGACGGCCTTGCGTTGTCCGAATCGAAATTGTCCCGGACGTCATCTCAGGCATCTAATTTTTTTTGCGGGGAAAGAAGCCATGAATATCGAGCACTTGGGCGAGAAGATCGTGGAGACGCTATTGCATCAAGGGTTGGTGAAAAAATCTTCCGATTTTTTTCGTTTACGGGAAGAGCAATTATTGCAAGTGGAAGGGTTTCGGGAAAAATCGGTTCACAGACTTCTTGAAAGCATCGAAAAATCGAAACGAGTGCCGTTGTCTCGATTCATCATGGCTTTGGATATTCGCTATGTGGGGATTTCGACCGCCGAGGCCTTGGCCGATTCCGTTTCGAATATACGGGAGCTTTTTTCACGAACGAAAGAGGATTTGGAACAAATAGACGGGGTAGGAGAAAAAGTGGCCACCTCCGTTTATGATTATTTTCATCGCGAAGAGAACCGATCGGAAGTCGAAGATTTACTGGCCTTGGGCATTTGTCCTCAAAAAGAGAAAATAAGGACCGATCACCTTTTTTGCGGAAAAACATTTGTTCTAACGGGGTCTTTGGAGAGCTTCGATCGAGATGAGGCTTCGAAATTGATCAAGGAGAGGGGAGGAAAGGTGAGCGGATCGGTCGGTAAAAAAACCGATTTTTTGCTTGTGGGTGAGTCGCCGGGTTCCAAGTACGAGAAAGCAAAAGCTCTCGGCATTCCCGTTTTGGAAGAAAAGGAGTTTCTCCGTTTGCTATGAGAATCGAGTCCTCCTCTCCCTTTATCGTTACTTATCGATTTTATCTTTCGGAGGACCGAGAGGAAGAATATGTTGCTTATTGGAAGGAAGTAGCCGATTACTTCGTCTCCTTTCGGGGAGCCGTCGGTTCGACGCTCTATAAGAGCGATGAAGGGTATTGGTGGGCCCATTCCGTTTGGCCGAGTCGATCGGTTCGGGATGGCTCTTGGAAAAAAGAGGGGATTTCGGACGAGCTTCCCGAACGAATCCGACGGGCCATAGAAGGGATGAAAGCCTGCCTCGACCCGGAAAAGGAGCTTTTCCCGGAGATTCACTCGCAAATGCGAGCACAAGTAAAAAGTATTTCTTCCTAGAACCTTTTTTCATAAAAGCGTGGTCAAAAAAGACCTTTTCCATAGAATGAGCCTTAAGCGAGGGGTGAGGTTTTTATGAAAGAGGTTGTTGGTAAGGTGTTTAAGAAATATAAAAATCCTTATCGGAAGAAAATTCGTCGTTCTCCCCTTCATTGGGCCGCTTTTTTATTCGGTTTATACGGGAAAGGAGACCTACCGGAAGTCCCTGAAAATTTTACCTATCCCTCTCGACCGAATTCTTCTCCTCGATCGGATCATACCGTAACTTGGGTCAATCATTCGACATTTTTGGTTTCTTTCGGAGACTTTCATCTGCTGACCGATCCGATTTGGAGCGATCGATGTTCTCCTCTTCCCTTTCTGGGACCGAAAAGGCAGCATCCTCCGGGGATTTCTCCGGAATCACTTCCTCCTTTGAATCTCGTTTTAATCAGCCACAATCATTATGACCATTTGGACCGAAAGACCGTATTGGCTCTCCATCGAAAAAATCCCGATATTTTGTGGATGGTTCCCAAAGGAGTCAAGAGATGGTTCGAAAAAAGAGGGATCAATCGAGTCGTTGAATTCGAATGGTGGCAGAAAACGACTTTGGAAAATCAAAACGTTACCGTTACTTTCGTTCCTGCCCAGCATCATTCGGGGAGATCGCTGCACGATGCCAATAAGACTTTGTGGGGAGGATTCGTCATCGAGTTTCTGAATCCTCGAAGAACGGTTTATTTTGCCGGAGACAGCGGCTATAATCCCGTTCACTTTCGGGAAATAGGAGAGAAATTTTCAGCCATGGATCTCAGCTTATTGCCGATAGGGGTGTATACGCCGGATCGTTTTATGCAGCCGGTTCATATTTCTCCTTTCGAAGCGGTAAACATACACAGGGACGTACGTTCTAAAATGAGCATCGGAGGACACTTCAAAACCTTTCGCCTTTCCGAAGAAAGGGAAGAACAGGTCCTCTTCGATTTATATCGAGCCATGGAAGAGGCCGAACTTGACCACAATACTTTTTTCGTGCTACAACCGGGTGAAAAAACGGCCTGGTGATCCGTGGAAACTCTCCGGTTACTTTTCGTTCGCTATCGGGTTCTTCTCGAAGGATGGATCGAAAAAATAAGACGCCTTCCCTTTTACCTGCGGGACAAAAGGTTATTCCGTTCGGATTTTTATTTTTTTCGCGCTTATCGGCAAGAAAGTCCTTATGCCGTTTCCAAACGTTTTCTTATCGATCAAAAGGATCCGGACCCCTATCGGTACGGGGAGACCCGGCCGATCTCGGCCGTTCGTTTTATTCGGGAAGTTCAGCTGCATGCCGGTGATTCATTATTGGATTTGGGATCGGGGACGGGACAATTTTCTCTCTGGCTTCATTTGTTGAGCGGCTGTACCCTAACCGGTATCGAAAGGATACCCCTCTTTGTCGATAGAGGCAATGAAGCCGGACGAAAAGCGGGGGCGACAAAGGTACGCTTTCTTCTCAAAGATATCGAGGACTGCCCCTTGGAAGGGGTGACGGTCGTTTACTTTTACGGCACGAATTTTGACGAGGATCTCGTTTGCCGGTTGGCAAAAAGGCTTTCTCTTTTACCGGTCGGAACGAAAATCGTGACGACGAGTTACTCGCTTCTCGAAATCGATCCGGAAGGGCCGTTTGCAATCACGAAACGTTTTTCCCTCCGGTATCCTTGGGGGAGATGCACTCTTTTTCTTCACGAGGTAAGTAAAACGACCGTTTCGACGTGAGCGGTTTGCGGGAACATGTCCACCGGTTGAACTTCTTCGATCCGAAATCCCCCCGCACTCAGTTCTTTCAGATCTCGAGCCAACGTGGCGGGATCACAGGAAATATAAACCATGCGTTTCGGCTTTTTTCCGTTAAAGCCCGGAGGACTTCCGGATCGCATCCTTTTCGAGGAGGGTTGAGAAAGACGATTTCGATGCCGGAAAGTTCTCGAATTTTTTCTTCGGCTTTTGCCGGATAAAAAAGAGCATTCCCGATGCCGTTGCGACGAGCATTGGCAACGGCATCCCGTACGGCTTCGGGAACGGCCTCGATGCCGATAACCCGTTTGGCCGAAGAAGCGGCTAAAAGAGAGAGCGTGCCGATTCCGCAGTAAGCATCGAGAACGGTGTCCTCGGCTCCGACGGCAGCCAAAGAGAGAGCTTTGCGATAAAGAGTTTCGACTTGATAGGGATTGACTTGAAAAAAAGCATGGGGTGAAATCCGAAACGTTAATCCCGAAAGAATTTCTTCGATATGGGGCTGTCCCGCTACCGTTCGATAGGTGTCTCCCAAAATGGAATTGCGTCTTTTAAGATTGATATTTTCGATCACTCCCCGGATCTCCGGAATGGCTTTCATGATTTCTTCGGCAAAAGAAAGAAGTGCGGGATCTTTTTTTCCTCGGGTTATCACGATTAACAGACTTTGATTCGTCCGTATGGCCGTTTTGATCAAAAGGTGTCTGTAATTGCCCCGACCGTTTTTTTCTTCATAGGGAACGAAACCGTATTTTTGAAACAGTTCTCCGGCTTTTTCAAAAACCTTTTCGGAAAGCTCTCCGTGCAAGAGGCATCGCTTGACGGGAATGATTCGATCGGACTCCCTGGCATAAAGACCCATGGAGGGCTCTCCGCCATGGAGGAATATAGGTAGCTGGATTTTATTGCGATAACCCAAAAAACGGGGGGAGGGTATCGTTTCTTGGACGACCGGGTTTTTGAAACCGGCGATTCGTTCGAGAGCATCGACCACCTTTTGTCTCTTAAAGCGCAGCTGTTCTTTTTCGCTCATATGCATCAAGCGACATCCGCCGCAGGCGCCGTAGTAAGGGCAGGGAGGGGAGACCCGTTCCGGAGAGGGCTCGACAACCCGTAGCAAAGAGGCCTTGGCATAATTTTTCTTTTTTTCCGTCAGCGAAAAGGAAACCGTTTCTCCTTGAAGAACGCCGGGAACGAATATTTTATAGCCGTCTTCCTCGCAAATTCCGTCTCCCTCGGAAGTCAGTGCCGATACTTGTCGAAACATTTTTGGTTTCCTTCGAAAAATAAAGGGAAAATCATAACGGATTCGGTATTTTTCTTGCGATTTAATCGAGAAGGGAGTAAAAATCATACTCGTTTTTCATCCCTCTTGCCCGGGTGGTGAAATTGGTAGACACGCCAGACTTAGGATCTGGTGCCGCAAGGTGTGTAGGTTCGAGTCCTATCCCGGGCATATCTTCCGAAAAATATCATTGCTTTCAATATGTCGTTTATAGTATTTTCTTGAAAAAATCGTTCAGGAAATACCTATGTCCTTTCATGAAGAACTCGAATCCGTTTCTTGCAATGCTCCCGGTGTTAGCGAAGGAAAAATCTACGAACATTATAAGGGGAAGCGCTATCAAATTCTATCCCTTGCCAAACACAGCGAAACGCTGGAAGAAAATGTCGTTTACAGAGCTCTCTACGGCGATCGTCACGTTTGGGTCCGCCCCTTGAAAATGTTTTCGGAAAAAGTCTTCGTCGACGGCATATTACGCCCTCGTTTCCGAGAAGTAAAGTAGCGTTTTATAGCGCTCGAAAGTCGTTTGAAAAGGATAAATATCTTTTTTTTGAAGTAAAATAAAAAAAAGATGTCAAAAAAAAATAAAATCTATATAAAAGGCACCAAAATCGTAATTGGAGATTTGTGAAGGAGAGAGAAAAGGGCCTTAGAGGGTACTCCGAGGGGCTTTTCGTCGGTTTAGAAGAACTCGACTTTCCGGCTGAAAATTTTCAGTATTTAAAGGATTTTTATTTTTTTTAGACCTTAAAACACTTTCAACATAACGAGGTGAAAAAATAAATATGTTAATAAACAAACGTTTATTATTGAACACAGGAAAGTGCCTTTTGGCATTACTGATGGCAGCCGTCGTCACTCCTGCCTCCTTGAGCGCGAACGATACGCTCCCCGGGGCCGAGTCCATGGTTGCTTATTCGCAAAAAAATAACCATTCCGGAAAGTCCTCTTCGAGGAATTCCAAAAACTATCAACCCGTAGATTGCTGGACACCCTATTTTACATGGATGGGGAACGTTCAGAATCAAGAAACAAAAATGTTTACCCAATTCAATGTGGGTATCGGATTTTTGTACTTCAGCCACGTAAGAGGGGTTGCTACGGTGGCTTCGGGCAATTTGGGCAGACAATCTCTTTTGACTTCCAAAGATGTAGCCTTCGGAGATATTCAATATAACCGAACGCCCGTTTTCGAATATGTTTTGGGAAACAGAATGTTCAACTGGTTCAGCTATGCGGTTTCTTACCAGCATCAGGACGGAGTGAATATTCGTACGGCTCCGGTACCCGTTGCTACAAGCGGAACGGCAGCAACCGGTTCCGCTTTGGAACTTAGAGGAACATTGGCTTTGGATGCGGTCGAGTTGAAACTCAACTTTGAATTGCCCTATCCGATGATCTTAAAAAGCTGGGCTTATTCCCCTTACTTAGCCGTAGCGGGAGGACCATCCTGGATTTCCTTTACGGATGTTTCCTGCGCCGCTTCCGGCAGTTTCTTGAATGCTTATGGTTATCAGCCTTTAAGAGCTAAGTATTCAGCCAATATGGCTTGGATGTTGGACTTGGGAATTCATATCCAACCGGCTGATCCTTCGACCGGAGTTTCCTTTAACGCCGGTTGCAAATACACCGAGTACGGGCAACTTCGTAGCGTCGGAAAACAAAGCCAAATCGGCGGAAATGCTCGTGCCAACGAGAATTATCTCCAGCACCCATTCCGTGTAAGAACGGTTTACTCTTTCGCTCCTTATGTGGGCGCTCAGTGGAATTTCTAATTAGTTGATTAGAGATTTTTTTGTACAAGGGCCGAAATCTTCGGGTTTTGGCCCTTTTTCTTGCCCCGATTTTTCGTAAAAATTCTTGACATTTTATTAAGATTTTGTTAAAATAAGTCATGTGCATTCTAAAAGTAGGGCGAATGGAATGAGTTTTCTCTCTAATTTACTTCCTTTAACCACTCCCGAGATCGATTTTCCGGATGAAGCGATTTTTACGGATACCGATTTGCCGACGCTTCCCGCTCCGAGCGACTCCTCTTTTACGGGAAAATCTCTGGAAGGGCGGGTGACCGTTCTTTGCGGGAAAGACTCCGAATTTATAGGAGTTCTCGATCATTATCGACAAAAACTCTCGAAAGAGGGAGAAAGCGGTTTGCAAAACCCTTTTTTACGAGAAGCCTTAGCCGGCTTGCGAGAAGAAGAAAAAGACCTTTCGTCCGAAGATCGTTATCGAAATTTTACCGCCTTACTTAAAAAGGCCGTTGCATTTTGTACGGAAAATCCGAAAAAAGGAGATGCGGAAC
Organism: uncultured bacterium; assembly: GCA_964350295.1. Classification (GTDB taxonomy): domain Bacteria; phylum Chlamydiota; class Chlamydiia; order Chlamydiales; family JAAZZY01; genus CAYGJM01. The sequence goes on from CAYGJM010000019.1 coordinate 17,536, forward strand.
AAGTCTATGCCTGGTGTCGCCATATTTTCAGACCGGATTTAAAAGAAACTACGACGGGGAAATGGGTAGAAAGCCTTCTGAAGGACTATGAAGGGGAACTCGATGCCTCTTCCTATTGCAAGCATTTGGAAAAAAATATTCCGGAAGAAGGAATTCTGATGAAGACGGCCCGAACCCTTCGGAGAGTTTCTTCCTCAACCCCCTTTTTCTCCTGGGATCCCGGTGAATATAGTCTGAGATCTCTCTCCTTTACGGAAGGCAATACGGATTTCTTGCGCATGCCTTGTCCCGTAACGGGTTCTAATATGTTTCCGAATATCGATCTTCTTTTTATCGGTTACTTGAGGGATTTGAAGGCCAAAGGAGAAAAGCATTTTTATATCAACAATCAAAGCCGAGATCCGGATTGCGATAACCGAAATTTTGCAGAGGCCGGCTTGGAGTCGAAAAGGGTCCGAAAGTTGGAAGAACTGGCCGAAAGCAAAGAGTTTAAGGGTGTCTTTCATGTTATTTCCTTGCCTCGAGACAGTCATTTTTATGCGCAAAAAGAAGATAAAAATCTTACCTTTACCGCATTTCGTCAGGAATATCTTGGACTGATAACGGGAAATCGTCAGGGATTTTATATTCCCGATGATTTACGGGATCCCGAGGCGTTCGCAAAAATTTTGGACGAGGTTCATGGAACTTATTTTTCCGCAAGGACCGAGCTAAGTCGAGAGGAAAGAAAAGACTTCATTCATCTTTTCGATGCCCATTTATCGGAATATTTTCTTTCTCGATTGCAACCCGAAAGCGTCAATATTACCTGTAAGGACGGAGTCGACAGAGCCGTCGGTTCTTCGCTACTTTTACAAGCCCTTTTGCTTCGAAAACGGGGAGAAAAATTAGCCCGAGAAGATATTTTGTACGGAGCGGCCTGGCCGGCCGTTTTATATCATGCCCGAGCTCCGAAAGTTCATCGGCACGAGCGTTTTTTCAACGCGTTGGCTCGCTTTATTAACGCATAAAACTTGTGCTCAATAGTCGGAATTTCTTATCATGGCTCCATGATAAGAAATTCCTTTTTGAAAAAAAAAGTTCCCTTTTTTTTCCTTTTTTGTTCGGCTTTCCTTTTCGGTGAGGAGAAGGAAACGGCACGAATAAAGGAAAAATGTTACGGGGTGATAGGCGAGGTCATCCGGGAAGACGGGGAAGAGCTGCGCGTTTTTTCGGAAAGGATCGAAAAACTTTTTCCGTCGGCTCAAGGGAGGGAAAAAGGCCTTTTACGAGAAACGAAGGCCTGCGTTCATGCTCTTTCCGAACCCTTTTCTTCGGAAAAAGAACGTTATCTTTCTTTCTTGGAACACGCTCGAAAGGGACTGAATCTCGCGCAAGGCTCCGGAGAGATTGATTCTTATTGTCGTTCTTTTCTCGAGCGTTTGGCTTATCGCAGTTTTCGTCCGGATTTCAATAAAACGGGAGAATGCTATCGAGCTCTTTTTTCTCTTTTACCTCCCGAATATCTTCGAATTACAAGGGAAGAACTCAATCCCTATCAGTTGGGATCCGACCTGACCGCCGGGTTGGGAAGTGATTCTTTCGGCAATAAATGGCGGGCAAAAGCCCTTTCCTTTTCGGAAAGGTTTCCTTTCGGAAAATCGGACCCCGTAAAAAATAATCTTCGATCGCTGATGACCGAGCGGGTCATCGGAGGAAGAAAGGTCGCTATTCTGAGAATGAGCAATCCCTTCTACGGTCGAAACGGTTCTCCGATGATCGATCCGCTTTTTACGGCCTATTTACGAGAGGCCGATCGGAAGGGAG